>NZ_JBSFMM010000223.1:0-17908 GCF_053599555.1 Streptomyces sp. NPDC000941 | reverse complement strand
CCCGCGCCGCGGGCGCGGGCGACCAGGACGGTGGTGCCGCTGCCGGCCATCAGGATCAGGCCGAGGGCCAGGTTCTCGACGTTGGTGGCCACGGCCACGGCGGCGACGGCCGGTCCGCCGAGGCGGGCCACCCACACCATGTTGACAATCCCGGCGACCACACCGGCCAGCAGCTCACCGTAGACCGGGCACGCCAGGCCCACGAGTCTGCGGCGGTGTTCCCTCGGCAGCGACACTACGTCCCCTCTCAGTGCGCGTACCTCTAATCGAGGTACCGCGATGAGAGGTACCATGACGCAGGCGAGTGGGCAAGTGAAAGGACGTCTCCCAAGGTGCTCGAGCTGTCGATCCTCGGCTTCCTGTACGACCAGCCGCTGCACGGCTACGAGCTCAAGGAGCGCATCAAGGCCCTGAGCGGCCATGTCCGCCCGGTGAGCGACGGTGCGCTCTACCCGGCGATCACCCGGCTGACCAAGGCCGGTCTGCTGGACCAGCGCACCGAACCGGGCGCGAGCGCCGCCCCGCGCCGGGTGCTGTCCCTCACCGACGCGGGCCGCGCCGAGCTGCTGGCCCGGCTGCGTACGCCCAAGGACGTGGAGATCACCGACGGCCAGCGGTTCTTCACGCTGCTCGCGTTCCTCGGCCGGCTGCCGGACCCGGCCGAGCAGGCGGCCGTGCTACGGCGCCGCCAGGCGTTCCTGGACGCCCCGTCGAGCTTCTTCTACGAGGGCGGCGAGCCGGTGCGCGCGGAGCGGGCCGGGGACGTCTTCCGGGAGGGGATGCTGCGGATCGCCCGCGCGACCACCGCGGAGGAGCGGCGGTGGCTCGCGGAGGCGCTGGACCAGTTGGAGACGAGCTAGCCGAGTTGCGCGGCCAGGTACTTGCGCCACAGGTCGGTGAACTCGGCCAGGTTCGTGCCCAGCACCTCGCCCAGCGCGGACTCCACCGACCCCTTACGTTCCGGGGCGGCGCCCACCGCGCGGTAGAACTCGACCAGCTTCCCCTGGCCCCACTTCTCCGCGATCAGCCGACAGGCCAGCCAGCCCTCCTCGTACGCCTGGGACAGGACGTCGGCGCTGCCGCCGAAGCCGAAGGCCTTGTCGTCCGGGAGGGCGTCCGGGAGGCGGCCTGACGCGACGGAGCGGGCCAGTTCGGGGGCCACCTCGCGCGGGGTGCGGCCGGTGCCGAGGTAGCCCGTCCAGTCGGCGAAGCCCTCGGAGAGCCACATCGGGGTGGCGGGGCTGGTGGCGGTGCGGGTGGCCACATGGGCCGTCTCGTGGGTGATCACGACGCGCCGGCCGAAGTCGCCGAGGACCTGGTATGCCTCGGGGTTGACGATGACGCGGTCGGCGGCCTCGCGATGGCCGCCCCCCGCCTCGCCGGTGGTGACGGCCGCGATACCGCGGTAGCCGCTCGCGGACGAGCCCAGCAGGGCGGCCATCCGGTCCAGGGAGGCGGGGACCTGTACCACCACCCGCCCGGCCCAGGGGTGCGGCCATGCCTTCCGCAGGACGGCCACCGCCCGGTCCGCGCCGTCCGCCAGTTCGCGCAGCCGCCGCCGGTCCTGGCCCACGCCGAGGACGAGGCTGTGCGCACCGCGTACGGCGGTCACCGCGCCCTGGTCCCACAGCTGCACGGAGGTGCGACGGCCGTCCTCCTCGCCGTCGTCGGAGGCCACGTACCAGCGCCCGTTCCGCTGGGCGAGGGTCAGATACTCCTCGGCGACGACCGGCACGGTGTCGTATCCGGAGAGCCGGTAGCGCAGCTCGACCTGGGCGGCGAGGCGGCGGCCCTCGCCCAGCCCGGGGTCGAAGCCGCCGGTGTCCATCAGGTGGTAGGTCCAGGAGCGCACCGGTACGGCGGCCAGGTTGGCGAACATCCGGCGCTGCTCGGCCAGATAGCGGGCGGAGCGCCGGTCGACGGTGGCGAGGAAGGCGCTCGCGTCGCGCTCCCGGACCGCCGCGGCCCGCCGGTCCAGCAGCTGCTGGACGGCCCGCCCGTCCCGCCCCGCGGCGTCGTCGGGGCCCTGGGCGGTGCCGCAGCCGGTGAGCGCGACTGCCATCAGGGCGCACAGCGCGGCCAGGCACAGCGCCGCCCATCGCCCGGAACGCCGCCCGGCCCACCATCTGCCCGTCCGCCGTCCGCCCGGCCACCGCCTACCCGCCACGTCGTAGATCGTACGAGGCTCGCGGTTCGTAATCAGGTGCGCTAATCAGACACGTGTGGTGGCATCAGACACGTGTGATGGCCGAAATCGGCATCATCCCGACCGGGTCGTAGCGCACCCGCGCCCCCGGGTGGGGCGCGTGGATCACCTGGCCGTTGCCCGCGTAGATCCCGACGTGGCCCGCGTCGGAGCGGTAGACCACCAGATCGCCGGGGCGGATATGGCTCAGCGACACCGGGTGTCCGGCGGACGCCTGCTGCTGCGAGGTGCGCGGGATCGCCACCCCGGCCCGCCCGTACGCCCACTGGGTCAGCCCGGAGCAGTCGAAGGCGGTGGGCCCGGCCTGCCCCCACGCGTACGGCTGACCCACCGCACGGCGCGCGGCCTCGAGCGCGGCGGCGGCGCGCGGCGAGGACGGCGGCAGCTCGGGCACGCCCACCGCCCGGGACATCCCGGGCGAGCCCTGCAGATAGGCCGCGCGCTGGGCGGCCGGCAGGGCGTTGAACAGCCGGCGCGCCGTGGCGAGCTTGTGCCGTACGGCCCGCTTGTGGCGGATGACGACCTTGCGGCTGTGCTCCAGCCGGGCGAGCCTGGCGGCCGCCTCCGCGCGCTGCTGGCGCAGCGTTCGCTGGGCGCTCTCGAAGACCCGTAGCTGCCCGGCCTGCCGCTTGCCGATCCGTTGGAGGGTGGCGGCCTTGTCGAGGTAGTTGGCGGGGTCCTCGGAGAGGATCAGCGCGAGGCCGGGGTCGACCCCGCCGGACCGGTACTGCCCGCCCGCGAGTGCGGCGAGCGCCACCCGCATCCGGTTCAGCCGTTCCTGGCCGCGGGCGACGCGGTCCTGGAGCTGGTCGACCTGGCGGCGCAGCCCTCGGGCGTGCGCCTCGGCCGCGTTGTAGCGCTCGGTCGCCCGCTCCGCCTGCGCGTACAGCAGCTCCACCGCGCCGACGGTGGCGTGCGGAGCCGTGGCATGCGGGGCCGCGGTGTCAGAGGCGGGGTCGTGCGGTTCGGCGCCGGCCGGCACCGCCGTCAGCACCGCCGCAGAGGCCACGGCGGCCGAGGCGGCGGCCAGCACGGTCAGGGAACCAGGCCGCGAGGAACCGGACCGAGAGGAACCGGACCGAGGGGAACGGCGACAAGACGCCATGGGAAGCCGCACTCCCTTCCGCTGTATCGGGAAGTCCGCTATGTCGGAACTGCGCGCAGACAGTAGCCGTACGAACACGCACGGTCCAAGAAGCGTGGCGGGTACACAAGGCGACGCCCCACCGGAGACGCAGGTCACCGGCGGGGCGGACGCTCAGCGGAAGTTGTCGGGCTTCCCCGAATTCCCCCGAACGGACGGTTCGGGTACGACGGGGATCAGATCCGGACGCCGAACATGAACGGCATGTTGTCCATCGACTCGTAGCGCACATTCGCCCCGGGCTTGGGGGCGTGCAGCACCTGGCCGTTGCCCGCGTACAGCCCTATGTGGTGCAGGTCGCCGTAGAAGAGCACCAGGTCGCCCGGCTTGAGCTGGCTGCGGCTTATGCGGGTGCCGGCGTTGGCCTGGTCCTGCGAGATACGCGGCAGGGAGGCGCCGGCCTGCGAGTACGCCCAGCCGGTGAGCCCGGAGCAGTCGAAGGAGGACGGCCCGGTCGCGCCCCAGACGTACGGCGAGCCTATCTTCGTCTTGGCGGCCGCCAGCGCGGCGGCGGCGATCTGCGAGTCGGGCACGTCGTTGCCCAGGTCGACCCGCTCGTTGGAGCGGTTGGCGCGCTCCTGCTCCTTGGCGGCGAGCGCGGCCCGCTCCTGGGCGGTGAGGGTGTTCAGGAGCTGCTGGGCCTTGGAGAGCTTGCCCTGGATCTCCTTCTTCTTCTCGCCCAGCGCCTTACGGGTGTCCTCGAGGTCCTGGAGCTTCGTGGACGCCTCTTGGCGCTGCTGCTTGAGCGTGCGCTGCTTGTCCGCGATCTTGCGCAGCGACTCGGCCTGCTTGCCGGTCAACTGGCTGAGCGTGGAGGCCTTGTCGAGGTAGGTGTCCGGGTCGGAGGAGAGCAGCAGCTGGACGGAGGGGTCGATGCCGCCGGTGCGGTACTGGGCGGTGGCCATCGAACCGAGGCCGTTGCGGAGCTTGTTCAGCTCCTCCTGGCCGCGGGCCACCTTGTCCTGGAGTTCGCCGGTCTGCTTCTCCAGCTTTTCCTTCTTCTCCTTGGCGCCGTTGTACTTCTCGGTCGCCCCCTCCGCCTCCTCGTAGAGCTTGTCGACCTGCTCCTTGACGTCCTTCTTGTCCGCCTTGGGCGCGGCCTGTGCGGCCTGGGAGGTGAGGGCGACGGCCGCAGCGGCGGTCGCGGTGAGGACAGTTACCCGAGTGCGGCTCGGCTGCTTGGGTCGACGGTGGGACGCCACGGGGGCGAGCTCCTTCTTCCTCGAGCCGCCTACCGGGTGAGTGGGGGTCAAGACCCCGGCTCCGCGGAATGCAGCGCACGCGGACTCGGCGGTACCCCCGCTGATATCCCCGATGGATGATCAACCGCGCGGAGGTTCGAGCCGACCTTAGTGACCTCGTCGTGATCCGTTCAAATCCCATCGACAAAAAAGTCGGTCTTCGAGCGCATCTTTTACAAACATCACACATACCGTAACGGTCGGTTGACGCTCCGCAGGCGACAACGGCCATACGAGCGCCACCCGACGCGTCGTACGGAATCACTTAAGTACGCGCGAGCCGCTTGAGCAACAGCGCGGACGACACCGGTCGCGCCCCGGCCTTGGCCACCCCGTCGGCCACCTCGCGGTCCGTCGAGACCACGACCACCGGCCGGCCCGGCGGCTCGGCCCGCACCAGCTGCCTGATCAGCTCGTCCGCGGTCACCCCCGGCTTGCTGAACAGCACCCTCACCCCGCGCGGCGGCGCCAGCAGCACCGGCGCCGCCAGCTCCGCCCCGTCGAAGACACAGGTCATCTCGGCGCCGGACTGGGCCGCCAGCACCGCAAGACCGCCCAACAGCCGCAGCCGCTGCTTGTCCAGCGGCATCGTCGGATAGCCGGTCTTGGTGACGTTGTAGCCGTCCACCACCAAATGGGCCTGGGGCAGCGCCAGCAGCTGGTCCAGCAGCGCGGGGTCCATCTCCGACAGCGCCCTGGTCGCTATGTCCCGCGGCGTCATCTTGCCCGGCTGCACCGCGTCCACCGCGTCCGCCGGGCGCATCGACGCGGGCGGCAGCGCCAGTTCGCGCCGCAGCCCCTGCGCCGCTTCCAGCACCGTGTCCAACAGCAGCCGTACCCGCATGTCCTCGACGCTGCGCCCCTCGCGGGCCGCCCGCCGGCTGGCCTCCAGCGCCGACTCGGTCTCCGCGAGCCGGGCCCGCAGCCGCCGCGCCTCGCCCTCCGCCGTGGCCTGCCGCACCGCGGCCGCCGACCGTACGGACTCCAGCTCGGAGGCGGCCTTGCGCAGCGCCGCCTCGCCGCGCTTGACGTCGCTGAGCGCGCTGCGCAGCTTCCGGTGCAGCGCGTCCGACTCCTTACGGGCCGCCTCCAGCTCGCCGCGGGACCGCTCGGCCTCCGTACGCGCCGCCGCCCTCGCCTCGGCCAGCTCCTCGCGCAGCCGCCGCAGTTCGCGCTCCGCCTCCTCGCCGGCCCGCTCGGCGGAGACCCGCTGCGCCTCCTCGCCCGCGGCCTCGACCAGCTTGACCCAGCCGACCGGCCGCAGCACGAAGGCCAGCGCAGCAACGTCCTCCGGATCGGCGGCGGCCGGCGGCGAACCGCCCTCGACGGCCTCGGCGAGCTCCTGCTGCGTCTCCCGCAGCCGCCCCGCGATCCGCTGCCGGAAGACCGGATCGGACTCCACGGCGGCGGCCATCGCATTGCCCGCGAACTTCGCCCGGCGGGTCGGGGTGAAGCGGGCGTACTGCCGCAGCTGGGCGGGCAGCTCGGTGACCGTCAGCCCTCCGAAGGCATCCGCCACCAGGGCCACGACCCGGCGCCTGACCCCCTCCGGCAGGGGGCGGTCGAGCGCCTCGGCGGCGCCCTCGGCGTCACCGGCCGACGCGGGGTCGCCCGTCCGCTCCACCACCTGTCATCGCTCCGTTCTCAGGCGCTCGCGCTCGCACCCGGACGGTCGACCAGCTCGATCTGGTCGACCGCGTTGCACCAGCGGCAGCGCACCGACTCAATGGTCTCACTGACCACCTCGCGTTCCTCGATCCTCGGCTCCCCGCCCAGGTCGAGATGGACGTACTCGACAGCCTTCGTCGAACGCGTCACATCGAACCGGGTCAGGTTGCCGCACAGAGTGCAGCGCCAGCGAGTCTCGGCTGTCGGCAGGGGCACGGCCATTGGGTCATCGTCCTCACTGTCTTGGTCGCCTTGCTTCCACTGTGGCACTTGGCGTGCTGTAACCCTACGGCCTGAGCCCTGCCCCGCGCCGGGGCCGGTGCGCTCCCCGGTCCCACCCGTGCGGCGGCGAGGCACTCTGGGCAGGTTGCGCCCGGTACGCGATGATCTGCCCATGATCGAGACGTCGGAGGGGCCCGGCCGCCGCCCCCTGATGACTTACGCCCTCATCGCGTCCTGCTGCCTGATCTTCGCCTTCGGACCGGCCTCCGGTCTCAACCCCGGCTACGGCACGGGAGGCGAGCTGCTGCGGGCCCAGACGGACTACTTCGAACGGTGGGGGGTGGTGCCCAGCGCGCTGTGGAGCGGCGCGCCCGCCGAACCGCTGACCCCGCTCACCGCGCTGTTCGTCCACGGCAACTGGCTGCACCTGCTCGGCAACATGCTGTTTCTCTACGTCTTCGGAGCCATGGCCGAGGAGCGCATGGGGCGGCTCCAGTTCGCGCTCTTCTACCTCGCCACCGGCTATCTGGCGCTGCTCGGCTACGCCGCGGCGCACGCCGACTCCAGCCAGACCCTGGTCGGCGCCTCCGGGTCCATCTCCGGGGTCCTGGGCGCCTTTCTGTGGCTGTTCCCCCGGGCCCGGGTGACCAGTCTCTTCCCGTTTCTGTTCTTCCTGCCGCTGCGCTTCCCCGCCTGGGTGGTGCTGATCTTCTGGTTCGCGCTGCAGTGGCTGGCCGCCCGCGCGGCCGACGACCGCCCCGGCGTCGCCTACCTCGCCCACCTCGTGGGGTTCAGCCTCGGGTTCCTCTACGCGTGGGCCCGCTTCGGGCGGACGACTAGAGTGAGCAGGGCAGTCAGGTCCAGCGAGGGAGAAAGCCAGCCGTGATCACTTCGATCGTGCTCATCAAGACCAGCGTGGACCAGATCCCCGAGATCGCCGAGCAGATCGCCGCGCTCGACGGTGTGAGCGAGGTCTACTCGGTCACCGGAGCGCACGATCTGATCGCGATGGTGCGGGTGGCCCGGCACGACGACCTCGCGGACGTCATCCCGGGCCGGATCAGCAAGGTGCCGGGCGTGGCCTCCACCGAGACCCATATCGCCTTCCGCACCTACTCCCAGCACGACCTCGAGGCCGCCTTCGCGATCGGCCTCGACGGCTGAGCCCCCTCGCGGGACGTCATCCGCGGTCCGGGACGCAGCGCCCGTCCTCGGTGCGGTAGCTCCACTTCGCACCGTCCCGGACCAGTTCCTTCACCGCGCCGACGAACCGCTCGACGTGCTCGTCCGGGGTTCCCGCGCCGAAGCTGACCCGGATCGCGTTCAGCGACCGCTCCCCCGGCGCGGCCTCCGGGGCCCCGCACTCGCCCGCCTCCCCGGGCTCGCCGCCCAGCAGCGTGCGCACCAGCGGATGCGCGCAGAACAGGCCGTCGCGTACGCCGATGCCGTACTCCGCGGAGAGCGCGGCCGCGAAATGCGAGCTGTTCCAGCCCTCCACGACGAACGAGATGACGCCCACCCGGGGCGCGTCATCCCCGAACAGCGACAACACCCGCACCTCGGGCACCTCCGCCAGCCCCGCGCGGACCTTGCCGATCAGCTCCCGCTCCCGCGCCACCAGGGACTCGAACCCGGCCTCGGTCAGCGCCTTGCAGGCCGAGGCGATCGCGTACGCCCCGATGACATTCGGCGAACCGGCCTCGTGCCGGGCCTCGGTGGTGTGCCACTCCACATCCACCCCACCGTCATCCTGACGGGCCACCTTGCGGCTGGCGCCGCCGCCCGCCAGATACGGCCGGGCCTCCCGCAGCCAGTCCGCCCGCCCCGCCAGCACCCCGGCCCCGAAGGGCGCGTACAGCTTGTGCCCGGAGAACGCGACCCAGTCGACGTCCAAGGCCGCGATGTCCACCGGGTGATGCGGGGCCAGCTGCGCGGCGTCCAGCACGATCCGGGCGCCGTACGCATGGGCCACCTCCGCCAGTTCCCGCACCGGCCACAGCTCACCGGTCACATTCGAAGCACCGGTCACACACACCAGCGCGGCACCTGTGTTTGCCTCCGCCCGCCAGTCGGCCAGCGCCCGCTCCAGCGTCTCGACTGCCTGCCGCGGGGAGCGCGGCGCGCTCAGATAGCCGACCTCGACGCCTTCCCGCTGCTGCCACGGCAGCAGTGAGGCGTGGTGCTCCGTCTCGAACACGAACACCCGGGTGCCCTGCGGGAGGGCGGCGGCGAGGAGGTTGAGCGAGTCGGTGGTGGCGCGGGTGAAGATCACCTGATCGTCGGGGCGGCAGCCCAGGAAGGCGGCGACATCCCTGCGGCTGTTCTCGAACAGATCGGTGGAGAGCTGCGAGAGATACCCGGCCCCGCGGTGCACGCTGCCGTAGTACGGGGCGTAGGCCGCGATGTCGTCCCACACCCGCTGTAGGGCGGGAGCGCTGGCGGCGTAGTCCAGCGCGGCGTAGCTGACCTCGCCGCCGGTCACGAGCGGGACGAGGACATCGCGGCCGAGGACGGGCAGCGGGGAAGTGGTGGTGGTGGAGGTGCAAGCGGTGTCGGAGGCAGCGGCGGTCGCGGACATGGCGAAGTCTCCCGGGAAGACGAAGAGGTGAATGCGTCACGCGCACGCAGGCGGCAGCCCGCCGCAGGGCACGTGGAAAGGAAACTCACCGCACGGACGAGAACCGTGCGAAATGAGGAGAACCAAAGAAAAGCGGGCCGACGGCCCTAGCGCATTCGCTGCATCACGGAAGAACTCCCTCGACAACCAGGACCCCTGGGTTCCGCGAGGGGTCCGCGCTTGCCGCAGACCTCGTTGCCTGCGACCCGGTCATCACCCGGGGCACCCCGCCACGGACGGAGGGTTGCCGGACAGCGGGCCGGGGCCGTAGTCGCTGTCACTCGTGACCTGCGCAGGAGTATGCCATGCCCCACCACGAACCGAGACCCCTGTCCGCGATACGGACAGGGGTCTCGTGGGGCGTCTCGAGAATCGGGGCTACGCGTTCGTGGCCAGTACCCAGCGTTCCAGGGAGGCCCGGGCCGCGCCCGAGTCGATGGATTCGGCTGCCTTCTCCATGCCCGCCGCGATGCGCTCCGCGAGGGGCTTGCCGCCCGGGCCGCCCTCCAGGGCGACCAGGGCGGCCGCCGAGTTGAGCAGTACCGCGTCGCGGACCGGGCCGCGTTCCCCGGCCAGGAGGCGACGGGCGACGTCCGCGTTGTACGAGGGGTCGGCGCCGCGCAGGGCGTCCACCGGGACCAGGCCGATGCCGACGTCGCGCGGGTCGAAGGTCTCCTGGCGTACGGTGCCGCCCTCGACCACCCATACCTGGGAGGTCGAGGTGACGGTCAGCTCGTCGAGGCCGTCGTCGCCGCGGACGACCAGCGCGGAGGTGCCGCGCTCGGCGAGCACACCGGCCATGATGGGCGCCATCCGGGCGTCCGCGACCCCGGTGGCCTGGGCGCGTACTCGGGCCGGGTTGGTGAGCGGGCCGAGGAAGTTGAAGATGGTGGCGATGCCGAGTTCGCTGCGCGCGGTGCCGACATGGCGCAGCGAGGGGTGGAACTTCACCGCGAAGCAGAAGGTGATGCCGGCTTCTTCCGCGACCTCGGCCACCCGCCTCGGGCTCAGGTCCAGGTTGACGCCGAGCTTGGCGAGGACGTCGGAGGAGCCGCTGGCGGAGGACGCGGCGCGGTTGCCGTGCTTGACGACCTTCGCTCCGGTGCCCGCCACCACGAGGGCCGACATGGTGGAGATGTTGACGGTCTTGGCCCGGTCGCCTCCGGTGCCGACGATGTCGACCGTCTCCCCGGGCACCTCGATCACGTTCGCATGCTCGTACATCGTGCGGACCAGACCGGACACCTCCGCCACGGTCGCGCCCTTGGCGCGCAGCGCGACCGCGAAGCCGGCGATCTGTGCGTCGCTGGCCTCGCCGCGCATGATCCGGTCCATGACCCAGGCGGTGTCGTCGGCGGTGAGGTCGTGGCCGAGCAGCAGCGAGTCGAGTACGTCCGGCCAGGTGCGGGCCGTCGCGCGGTTGTCGCCTCCGGCTGGGGTCACAACGTCCATGGTCCGCTCCTGGATCTCGGCTGGGCAGGGATGGGTCCGCGCAGTTCCGTGCAGTTCAGCTGTGCAGCGGCTGGCCCCTGGCAAGCCTATCGAGGCGGGCGGGGCACGCGGTCCCGTGCCCGGGTCCCGGACAGCCGAACAAAGCCAAGGGCCCCGGACCGGACCGTGTGGTCCGGGCCGGGGCCCTGGTGTGTGGCGTACAGCTGAGGTGTTCGCTCAGAGATCAGTGGTGGCCGTGGCCGCTGGTGATCTCCTTGTACTCCTCGGCGGTCGGCTTGGGGATCACGTTGTCCTCGCCGTAGTAGCCCTTGGACAGCTTGGCCCGGAGCTTCTGCGAACCCTTTATCTTCCGGCGGACACCGTTCTCGTCCACCGCGGGGCCGACCTCGTACGGCTCGGGCTGGTCATGCTGGGTGAGCTTGTGCAGGTCCTCCTGCGACAGCGGCTGGTGCACCTCGACGAACTCGCCGTGCGGCAGCCGCTTGATGATGCCGGTCTCGCGGCCGTGCAGCACCTTGTCCTTGTCGCGCCGCTGCAGACCCAGGCAGATCCGCTTGGTGACGATGAAGGCCAGCACCGGTCCGGCGAAGAAGCCGATCCGGACGAACCAGGTGATCGAGTTGATCGACAGATGGAAGCTGGTGGCCCACAGGTCGTTTCCACCACCGACCAGCATCACCAGGTACGCGGTCAGCCAGGCGACACCGAAGGCGGTACGGGTCGGGGCGTTGCGCGGGCGGTCCAGGATGTGGTGCTCGCGCTTGTCGCCGGTGATCCAGGACTCGATGAAGGGGTAGACCCCGATCGCGAACAGGACCAGCGGGAAGAGCACGATCGGGATGAACACGCCCAGGACGAGCGTATGGCCCCAGGCGTTGATCTCCCAGCCGGGCATCACTCGGACCAGACCCTCGGCGAAGCCCATGTACCAGTCGGGCTGGGCGCCGGTGGACACCTGGTCAGGACGGTACGGTCCGATGGCCCAGATCGGGTTGATCGTGGCGACCGCGGAGAGGATCGCGATCACACCGAAGACCAGGAAGAAGAACCCGCCCGCCTTGGCCATGTAGACCGGCAGCAGAGGCATGCCGACGACGTTCTTCTCGGTCTTGCCGGGGCCCGGGTACTGCGTGTGCTTGTGGTAGAAGACCAGGATCAGGTGCGCCACCAGCAGGCCGAGCATGATGCCCGGCAGCAGCAGGACGTGGACCGGGTAGAGCCTGGGGATCAGGTCCATCCCGGGGAACTCTCCGCCGAACACGAACATCGAGATGTAGGTGCCGACGACCGGGATCGACAGGAACACGCCCTCGATGAACCGCAGACCGGTGCCGGAGAGCAGGTCGTCGGGGAGCGAGTAGCCGGTGAAGCCGGTCAGCATGCCGAGGAAGAACAGCAGGAAGCCGAACAGCCAGTTGATCTCGCGCGGCTTGCGGAACGCGCCGGTGAAGAAGACGCGCATCATGTGCACGAGCATCGCGGAGAGGAAGACCAGCGCGGCCCAGTGGTGGATCTGCCGGATCAGCAGACCGCCACGCACCTCGAAGCTGATGTCGAGCGTCGAGGCGAACGCCTCGGACATCCGCACGCCCTGCATCGGGACGTACGGGCCGTGGTACACGACCTCTTCCATGCTGGGGTGGAAGAACAGCGTCAGATACACACCCGTGAGGATGATGATGATGAAGCTGTAGAGCGCGACCTCACCCAGCATGAAGGACCAGTGGTCCGGGAAGATCTTGCGCATATTGGCCTTGGCGAGGCTGTAGATGCCCAGCCGGCCGTCCGCCCAGTCGGCGACGCGCTCGCCCGCGGGGGCCTTGCGGCCTCGCGCTTGCGTTTCAGTTGCAGTACTCATCCGCGCTCCCAGAATGCAGGACCGACGGGCTCCGCGAAGTCGCCCTTGGCTTCCAGGTAACCGTCCTTGTTGACGCCGATCCGCAGCTGCGGCAGGGCGTGCCCGGCCGGACCGAAGATCACGCGGCCACCGTCGGAGAGGTCGAACGTCGACTGGTGGCACGGGCACAGGACGTGGTGCGTCTGCTGCTCGTACAGGTTGATCGGGCAGCCGACGTGGGTGCAGATCTTCGAGAACGCGACGATGCCGTCGTGCGACCAGTCCAGCTCGCGCTTGTCCTTGATGTTCTCCGGCTGCAGCCGGACCAGCATCAGGGCCGCCTTGGCGATCTGTGTCTGGAAGTCGTGGTCCGACTCGTGCATGCCCTCGGGCATGGCGAAGGCGAGCGAGCCGACCACGATGTCCTCGGGACGCAGCGCCCCACCGGTGTTGTAGTTCATCAGGCGCTTGCCCTTGGCCCACTTGGTGTGCCGGAGCTTGTCCTGCGGCAGCGGGCCGAGGTCGCGCAGCAGCACCAGGCCGGCCAGCGGCACCAGGGTCAGCGCGCCGAACAGGGTGTTCCGGGCCAGCTTCCGGCGGCCGAAGCCGGACTCGGCGGCGCCTGCCGCGAAGTCCTCCAGGACCTTCGCCTTGACCTCGGGCGCGGCCTCGATCGGGTGACGCTCGTCGGCGACCTCCACATCGGACATCAGGGTGCGGGCCCAGTGGACCGCGCCCGCGCCGATGGTGAACAGCGCGATGCCGAGGGTCAGGCCGAGCGAGAAGTTCAGCGCGCTGATGTGGCCGAGCGGGAAGACATAGATGATCTTGTCGACCGGGAAGGCCACATACGAGGCGATGAAGGCGACCGTCGCCACCATCGAGACCGTGAACAGCAGCGCGATCGTGCGCTCGGAGCGCCTCGCGGCGCGCTCGTCGATGTCCTGCTGACGGTGCTCGTGCGGGGGCAGACCCGGGTCGGCGAACGGATTGCCGGCCGCCTCTACCTCGCCGCCCCCTTCCTGCTCGTGTGGCAGGTTTTCGTCTGGTTGTGAAATGTCGTGGCTACTCATGACTTCTTGGCCTTTGCGGTCCGGGCGGCGACCCAGATGGTCAGGACGATCATGGCACCCATACCGAAGACCCAGCCGAACAGACCCTCACTGACCGGGCCCAGGCCGCCGATCTCCATACCGCCGGGCGTCTCGCTCTTGTCGCTGTTGACCGTGTCCAGGTAGGCGATGATGGCCTTCTTCTTCTCCTCCGGCATCACGGTGTCCGGGAAGGAGGGCATGTTCTGCGGGCCCGTCTGCATGGCCTCGTAGAGGTGCTTGGGGGACACGCCCTCGAGGGACGGCGCGTACTTGCCGTTGGTCAGGGCGCCGCCCTTACCGACGAAGTTGTGGCACTGCGCGCAGTTGGTCCGGAAGAGCTCACCGCCCTCGGCGATGTCCGCGCCCGCCGGGTTGTACTGCTCCTTGGTCGGCGTCACCGGGCCGGGGCCGAGCGAGGCGATGTACGCGGACAGCTGCTCGATCTGGGCGTTCGAGTAGATGTTCTTCTTCTTCGGCACCTGGGCGCCGGGCTGCTGCGCGGGCATACGGCCGGTGCTGACCTGGAAGTCCACGGCGGCGGAGCCGACGCCGACCAGGCTCGGACCGTCGGTCGTACCCTGACCGCCGGTGCCGTGGCAGGTGGCACAGCCGACGGCGTAGAGCTTCTTGCCCTCCTCGATGGCGAGGGACTGGGCGGAGCTGTCATCGGCCTTCGCCTCGCTCGGCGAAAACGCGGCGTACAGCCCCCCAGTGACCGCCAGCGCGAAGAGTAGGACGACGAGCGCAGCCAGCGGATGGCGCCGTCGTGCGGAGAGCTTTTTCACGGATTACCCCGGTGTCAGGATCTTCTGCGTCGATGCTTTGAGGACGTGGTGCCGGTGCGGCGACCGGATTTACTTGATCATGTAGATCGTGGCGAAGAGGCCGATCCAGACGACGTCGACGAAGTGCCAGTAGTAAGACACCACGATGGCCGCCGTCGCCTGCTGGTGAGTGAACCTCTTGGCCGCGTACGTCCTGCCCAGGACCAGCAGGAAGGCGATGAGACCGCCTGTCACATGCATGCCGTGGAAGCCGGTGGTCAGATAGAACACCGAGCCGTACGGGTCGGACGAGAGCGACAGGCCCTCGTGCTTGACCAGTTCGGTGTATTCGAAGATCTGTCCGCCGACGAAGATCGCGCCCATGATGAAGGTGATCACGAACCAGGCACGCAGCTTCTTCACATCACCGCGCTCGGCAGCAAAGACACCGAGCTGGCAGGTGAGAGAGGAGAGCACCAGGATCGTGGTGTTGGTCGCGGAGAACGGGAAGTTCAGCGCGGACGCCATTTCCTTCCAGTGCTCTGCGCCGGTCACCGATCGCAGGGTGAAGTACATCGCGAAGAGGGCCGCGAAGAACATCAGCTCGGAACTCAGCCAGATGATGGTTCCGACGCTGGTGAGGTTCGGCCGGTTGACCGACGGGTGCGCGTGCCCGGTATCTACTGCTGTTGCTGTCGCCACGACCGACATTATGTCGGTCGCTTATCCAGCCCTCACCTCCGGGGGTACCGTTCGGAGTGTCAAGGGCATCGATGCTGCTCGTACGGCCCGTTGCGAGCGGGGATCCGGCAGTTGCCGAGCACTTGCCGGCCGGTCCCCCGAAGGAAGGACGGGGTTGCACGCCCCCTCCTCCCCAGAGCTCTACCGGAGTAGCATCCGCGCCAGAAGTCCAACCACGTAACGCGGAGGAACGATGCAGCCGACCGCCACGGTGCTGGTCTACAGCGATGACGCGGGCACCCGCCAGCAGGTCCGGCTCGCGGCCGGGCGGCGGCCCGCCCCCGACGTCCCGCCCGTGGAGTTCGTGGAGTGCGCGACCCTCCCCGCCGTCCTCTCGGCGCTGGAGGACGGCGGTATCGACGTCTGCGTACTGGACGGCGAGGCGGTGCCCGCGGGCGGTATGGGGGTCTGCCGGCAGATCAAGGATGAGATCTTCCGCTGCCCTCCGGTTCTGCTGCTCATCGGCCGCCCGCAGGACGCCTGGCTGGCCACGTGGAGCCGTGCCGAGGCCGCGGTCACCCATCCGGTGGACCCGGTGGCCTTCGCGGACGCGCTGGCGGGGCTGTTGCGCCAGAAGCTCGCCGTGGACGCCTGACGCGTCAGCCTCTTGCACCGGGGCTCCTCCTACACCTGCGGCCGCAGCCTGGCCGACTCGGCCGTGGTGCCGCCGTCGGCCCGTGCGGAGGCCACGGCGCTGCCCGCGCGCCACTTGTCCCAGGCCATGTTCCAGTCGCCGAATCCGTTGTCGAACGTCGTCATCATCGCGCCGTGGCTGTTCACGACCTTGACGATGTCGCCGAGGCGCACGGTGTCGAAGAACCAGCGCGCGTTCTCGTTGCTCATCCCGGTGCAGCCATGGCTGACGTTGGCCGCTCCCTGCGAGCCGACGGACCAGGGGGCCGCGTGGACGTACTCACCGCTCCATGTCACCCGCGCGGCCCAGTGGACCAGCAGGTCGTAGGAGTTGCCGAGGCCGATGCTGGCGCCGGTCATCCGTACGGAGGACTCCTTGGCGAGGATCACCTTGATGCCGTTGCGGGTGTCGAAGCCGGGCATGCCGGTGGTGATCGGGATGGTACGGATCGCCTGGCCGTTCTTGAGCACCGTCATCTGGTGGGTGCCGGAGTCGGTGATGGCCTCGAGGCGGTCGGCGGTGTGCAGCCGCAGCGGCTTGGAGGCGGCGCCGTACAGGCCGTTCGCGACCCGGATGCCCTTGAGGTTGGCGTGCACGTCGATCGTGGCGTGCGCGGGCCAGTAGTCACGCGGACGGTAGTGCAGGGTCCGGTCGTCCACCCAGTGCCAGACGCCGTCCACCGCGGGCTGTGAGTCCACCTTCAGGGCGCGCTCGACGACGGCCCGTGCCGAGGCGTCCTTGACGGGCGCGCTGAGTGAGGCGGTGACGGGCTGCCCCACCCCGTAGGTGCCGGCGTCGGGGCCGAAGGTGACCCGCAGCTTGCTCTCGGCCCCCGTGGTGTCGAAGCCGATGGTCCGGCGCCCGGGCGCCCCGTCGGCGTCCTCGGTGCTCACCCGCAGCGTGTAGTGGGTTCCCGCGGCCAGGGGCACGGTGCTGCGCCAGCGCTTGCCGTCGGGCGTGAGCTCTCCGCGTACGTACCGCCCCGCGGAGTCGGTCGCCGTGACGTCGGTGATGCGGCTGTCGTCGCCCTTGGCCGTGACCTCAAGTGGCTTGTCGGGGTCGGCCTTGTGGGAGCCGCCCACGCCGTTGAAGGCGACCTGGTCGGCCGCGTCGTACGGCTTGGCCGCCAACGGGTCCGAGGAGGGGCCGCCGCATCCGGTGAGCCCCGTCGCTATCAGGGGTGCCAGCAGCAGAGCGCAGCCGAGCACCGTCCGGGATCGGGGTGATCGAGGTGTGTGGCTCATGGTCACAAGCTAAGAAGACCGGTCCCGGACGGCTCGCGGAATGTGGCAGTCGGGTGAACCAGAGGGCTGGGGAGCCGGGAGGGGACGACGAAGCGGGGCCCGGACACCTGGAGAAGGTGTCCGGGCCCCGCTTCAACGAGCTCCGGTGGCTGACCGGTTACTGGTTCTGGTTCTCACCGCGGTAGTACTCGAACACCCAGCCGAAGAGACCGACCATGATGATCGGGGCCGAGAAGTACAGCAGCCACCAGCCGAAGATCACGCCCATGAAGGCCAGGGCGCCACCGATCGCCAGGGAGAGCGGCTGCCAGCTGTGCGGGGAGAAGAAGCCCAGCTCACCGGCGTCGTCCGCGACATCGGCGTCCTTGTTGTCCTGCGCCCCGACATCCACCCGGCGGGCGGTGAAGGCGAGGTAGTAGCCGATCATCACGCTCAGCCCGAAGGCCAGGAAGAGCGCGGTGGTACCGGCCGGCTCCTTCGACCACACGCCATAGACGATCGCCATGGCGAGGATGAAGACGGCGAGCCAGATGAAAAGTCGGCCTTGGACCTTCACTTGCCGGCCTCCTTGCCACCCACGAGGGCCTTGTCATCATCGGACGCGGCAGCCCCGTGGTTCTCGAGCTGGTCGAGGGCCGCGATCTCCGGGTGGTGCAGATCGAACGCCGGGGATTCCGAGCGGATACGGGGCAGCGTGACGAAATTGTGCCGCGGCGGCGGGCAGGAGGTCGCCCACTCCAGCGAGCGGCCGTAGCCCCACGGGTCGTCGACCTCGACCTTCTTGCCGTACTTGGCGGTCTTCCAGACGTTGTAGAAGAACGGCAGGATCGACAGACCGAGCAGGAACGAGGCGATGGTCGAGATGGTGTTCAGCGTGGTGAAGCCGTCGGCCGCCAGGTAGTCGGCGTACCGACGCGGCATGCCCTCGGCACCGAGCCAGTGCTGGACCAGGAACGTGCCGTGGAAGCCGATGAACAGCGTCCAGAAGGTGATCTTGCCCAGGCGCTCGTCCAGCATCTTGCCGGTGAACTTCGGCCACCAGAA
>NZ_JBSFMM010000222.1:0-17992 GCF_053599555.1 Streptomyces sp. NPDC000941 | reverse complement strand
ACAACACCCCACACCACAGGGCGTTCGAAACAAAAAAAATTTACATAAACCAGCACCGCGCCCTCATACAGAAACCGCCGGGCGCCCCCCCCCCCCCCCCGACGCGGTCAATCTGCCTTGACTGCCTTGACCAACGCGACACCCGCCCGTCGGGTCACGGTCCGGGGGCGTGCGCCACCGCTTTCGTACGCCCCCCGGAGCGCGGCGCCTAGACTGGTGCGCTGTTCCCACTGCGCGTGAGAGGTAGTTCGCCACCCATGAGGCTCGTCTTCGCCGGTACTCCCGAGGTCGCCCTGCCCGCCCTGGACGTGCTGATCGCGTCCGACCGGCATGAGGTGGTGGCCGTCGTCACCCGTCCGGACGCACCGGCCGGGCGCGGTCGGCGGCTGGTGGCGAGCCCGGTCGCCGAGCGGGCGGCGGAGGCGGGGATCGAGGTGCTCAAGCCGGCCAAGCCGCGCGATCCGGAGTTCCTGGACCGGCTCCGCGAGATCGCGCCGGACTGCTGCCCGGTGGTCGCGTACGGCGCGCTGCTGCCCAAGGCGGCGCTGGAGATTCCCGCGCACGGATGGGTCAATCTGCACTTCTCGCTGCTGCCCGCCTGGCGCGGCGCGGCGCCCGTGCAGCACGCGGTGCTGGCGGGCGACGAGGTGACCGGCGCGTCGACCTTCCTGATCGAGGAGGGCCTGGACTCCGGCCCGGTGTACGGGGTGGTGACGGAGGATGTACGGCCCACGGACACCAGCGGCGATCTGCTGACGCGGCTGTCCCTGGCCGGGGCCGGGCTGCTGGCCGCCACCATGGACGGCATCGAGGACGGCTCCCTGCGCGCCGAGCCGCAGCCCGCCGAGGGCGTTTCGCTCGCCCCGAAGATCAACGTCGAGGACGCCGAGATCGACTGGGCCGCGCCCGCGCTGCGCGTCGACCGGCTGGTGCGTGGCTGCGCCCCCGCGCCGGGGGCGTGGACCGCCTTCCGCGGGGAGCGGCTGAAGGTGAACGCGGCGGCGCTGGTGACGGACCGTACGGACCTTGCGGACCTGGCGCCCGGCGAGCTCGCCGTCACGAAGAAGGCCGTGTACGTGGGCACGGGCAGCCACGCGGTGGAGCTGAGGTGGGTGCGGCCGCAGGGCAAGCGGCCGATGCCCGGGGCCGACTGGGCGCGCGGGGTGCGGATCGCCCAGGGTGAGCGGCTGGGCGGGTAGCGACCCCTCTCCTGTCCGTCCCGCGCCTCCGTGCGCGGGACCGGGCGAGTTTGACCTCAACAAAGGTTTAAGTCTTACGGTCCTGAGGTGTGCCGCCGGTCCGGAAGAGCCGCGATCCAGGGACGGCACCCCGAGACCGACGGAGGTGCGCGATGGACATGGAAGCCACCGCAATGCATTCGCTCTACCGGACCGCGATGGCCAACGACGACAAACGTCCGTTCTCCCGCGATACCCTGCGGCGGATCGGCGGCTTCGCCCGCCCCCACCGCCGCCGCCTCGCCTTCTTCCTGGTCAGCAGCGTCGTCACGGCCGTGCTCGCGGTCGCCACCCCGCTGCTCGCCGGCCGGGTCGTCAACGCGATCGTGCACCGCTCGGGCCAGGGCACCGTCCTCGGTCTCGCGGCGCTCATCGCCGTCATCGCGGTCGCCGAGGCCGCGCTCGGGCTGCTCACCCGCTGGCTGTCGGCGAACATCGGCGAAGGGCTCATCCTCGATCTGCGCACCACCGTGTACGACCACGTCCAGCGCCTGCCCGTCGCGTTCTTCACCCGTACCCGCACCGGCGCCCTGGTCAGCCGGCTCAACAACGATGTGATCGGCGCGCAGCGGGCGTTCAGCGACACCCTCTCCGGGGTGGTCGGCAATCTGGTGACGCTGCTGCTCACGCTCGCGGTGATGTTCGGCATCTCCTGGCAGATCACCCTGCTCGCGCTGGTGCTCCTGCCGATGTTCCTGCTGCCCGCCCGGCGCGTCGGCGGCAAGCTGGCGCGGCTGCGGCGCGAGGCGGCGGACCACAACGCCACCATGGGCACCCAGATGACCGAGCGCTTCTCCGCGCCCGGCGCCACCCTCGTCAAGCTCTTCGGCCGGCCGGACGAGGAGTCCGCCGAGTTCGCGGCGCGGGCCCGGCGGGTGCGCGACATCGGGGTGCGCACCGCGATGGTGCAGACCTCCTTCGTCACCGCCCTGACCCTCGTCTCCGCCCTGGCCCTCGCCCTCGTCTACGGCCTCGGCGGCTACTACGCGCTGCGCGACCAGCTGGACCCCGGCGCGGTCGTCGCCCTCGCGCTGCTGCTCACCCGCCTGTACGCGCCGCTGACCGCCCTGGCCGGCGCCCGGGTGGAGGTGATGAGCGCCCTGGTCAGCTTTGAGCGGGTCTTCGAGGTGCTGGACCTCGAGCCGCTGATCGCCGAGAAGCCGGACGCCCGGCCGGTGCCCGAGGGACCGGTGGCGGTGGAGTTCGACCGGGTGGACTTCGGCTACCCCTCGGCGGACAAGGTCTCCCTCGCCTCCCTGGAAGAGGTCGCGACCCTGGACACCCGGGGCGGCGAACAGGTGCTGCACTCGGTGTCCTTCCGCGCCGAACCGGGCCAGATGGTCGCGCTGGTGGGCTCCTCGGGCGCCGGGAAGTCGACCATCGCGCAGCTGCTGCCCCGGCTCTACGACGCCGACGGCGGCGCCGTACGGCTGTCGGACGTGGACGTACGCGATCTGACGGCCGAGTCGATCCGCCGGACGCTCGGCATGGTCACCCAGGACGGCCACCTCTTCCACGACTCGATCCGCGCCAACCTGCTGCTGGCCCGGCCCGAGGCGGCGGAGGACGAGCTGTGGGAGGTGCTGCGCCGGGCCCGCCTCGACGGGCTGATCGCGGCCCTGCCCGACGGCCTGGACACCGTGGTCGGCGAGCGCGGCTACCGGCTCTCCGGCGGCGAGCGCCAGCGGCTGACCATCGCCCGGCTGCTGCTGGCCCGCCCCCGCGTGGTGATCCTCGACGAGGCCACCGCCCACCTGGACTCCACCTCCGAGGCGGCCGTCCAGGAGGCGCTTACCGAGGCGCTGGACGGGCGCACCGCCGTGGTCATCGCCCACCGGCTGTCCACCGTACGGGCCGCGGACCTCATCCTGGTCGTCGAGGACGGGCGGATCGTGGAGCGCGGCACGCACACCGCGCTGCTCGCGGCCGGCGGGCGCTACGAGGAGCTGTACCGCACCCAGTTCGAGCAGCCGTCGGCGCTGAGCGAGTCCTTGGGTGAGCCGGCGCTCGTCGAGGGCCCGGCCCAGGCGGCCAAGGGCGCCCTGAACTGAGGCCGGCCGAGCCTTTGATGGAACGCGCCGTAGGCTGGGACTTTCAGAGCCCCATTCCTCCCCGGAGCACATTTCCCGTGAGTCCCCAGCCCGGCCGTCCCCGCCGCAGCGCCCCCGGTAAGCCCTACCGGCGCCCGAAGAAGGACCCCGTACGGATCCTCGCCTTCGAGGCGCTGCGGGCCGTCGACGAACGCGACGCGTACGCGAACCTCGTCCTGCCGCCGCTGCTGCGCAAGGCCCGCCAGGACAGCACCGAGGCCAAGCCCTTCGACGCGCGGGACGCCGCGCTGGCCACCGAGTTGGTCTACGGCACCCTGCGCCGCCAGGGCACCTACGACGCGATCATCGCCGAATGCGTGGACCGGCCGCTGCGCGAGGTGGACCCGCCCGTGCTGGACGTGCTCAGCCTCGGCGCGCACCAGCTGCTCGGCACCCGTATCCCCACCCACGCCGCCGTCTCGGCGAGCGTCGAGCTGGCGCGGGTGGTGCTCGGCGACGGGCGGGCGAAGTTCGTCAACGCCGTGCTGCGCAAGATCGCGGCCAATGACCTCGACGGCTGGCTGGAGAAGGTCGCCCCGCCGTACGACGAGGACCCCGAGGAGCACCTGGCCGTCGTCCACTCCCATCCGCGGTGGATCGTCTCCGCGCTGTGGGACGCGCTGGGCGGCGGCAGCGCGGGGATCGAGGACCTGCTGGAGGCCGACAACGAACGGCCCGAGGTCACCCTCGTCGCCCGGCCGGGCCGGAGCACGACCGAGGAGCTGATGGCGGCGGTCGGCGAGGGCTCCGCGCTGCCGGGCCGCTGGTCCCCGTACGCCGTGCGGCTCGCCGAGGGCGGCGAGCCGGGGGCGCTGGACGCGGTCCGCGAGGCGCGCGCGGGGGTGCAGGACGAGGGCAGCCAGCTGGTCGCACTCGCGCTGGCGAACGCAGCCGTCACCGGGGCGGACGAGCGCTGGCTCGACGGCTGCGCGGGCCCCGGCGGCAAGGCCGCGCTGCTCGGCGCGCTGGCCGCGGAGCGGGGCGCGGCGCTGCTCGCCTCGGAGAAGCAGCCGCACCGGGCGGGCCTGGTCGAGCGGGCGCTGGCGGGCAACCCCGGCCCGTACCAGGTGATCGCGGCGGACGGCACCCGGCCGCCGTGGCGCCCCGGCACCTTCGACCGGGTCCTGGTGGACGTGCCCTGCACCGGGCTCGGCGCCCTGCGCCGCCGCCCCGAGGCGCGCTGGCGGCGCAGCCCCGAGGATCTGGCCGGTTTCGCGCCGCTGCAGCGGGAGCTGCTGCGGCAGGCGCTGAGCGCGGTGCGCGTGGGCGGCGTGGTCGGCTACGCGACCTGCTCGCCGCACCTGGCCGAGACGCGGGCCGTGGTCGACGACGTCCTCAAGGGTCGCGGCGGCGCCGCGCCCGCCGCCGAGTGGATCGACGCCCGGCCGCTGATGCCCGGGGTGCCCGCGCTCGGGGACGGCCCGGATGTGCAGCTGTGGCCGCATCTGCACGGCACGGACGCGATGTATCTGGCGCTGCTGCGGCGCACGGACTGAGGAGAGACCGGGACCTTACCGGCTAGCCGCGGAGGTCCCGGTGCACCGCGCGGGCGACGGCCTCGACGGTGGCGACTCCGGCGGCCATGGTGCGGTTGTCCTGGGTCAGCACGGTGATCGTGTAGCTGGGGCCGTTGCCCGTGAAGACGCCGATGCTGTGCACCCGCCAGCCGTGCGTGGCGCGGGACAGCCAGCCGTTCTTCACATGGCTCTGCACGGTGTCCGGAGCGCCTGCCGGGGTGCCCCAGCGCTGCGAGGGCACCACCTTGCCCATCAGATCGAGGATGTACGCGCGGGCGCTGTCGCTCAGCACCGGGTTCGGGTTGGTCACCAGGTCCAGGAGCCTCATCTGGTCGCGCGCGGTGATCTGGGTCAGGCCCCAGTGGTTGTTGGTGCCGGGCACGGTCCGGGACATCCCGGCGGCCCGGAGAAACGCCGCCACCTTGTCGGCGCCCAGCTGCCGCCACAGCGTGCTGGTGGCGGCGTTGTCCGACTTGGTGATCATGGCGGTGGCCAGCTCGGACTCCCGCGCGGTGAGCTGCCGGTGCCGCTGGTCCGCGTCCCACAGCAAGGTGGCCAGGACGGTCACCTTGACCACGCTCGCGGAGTCGAAGGCCCGGTTCCCGCGCAGGATGCAGACCGTGTTGGTGGCGGGGTCGCGCAGGGCGATCGCGACCGCCTCGGGCCGGCCGCGCAGCGCCGTCGCGATGTCCGTGGAGAGCTTGATGGCCAGCCCCGGCCGGGCGGAGGTGCACACCGGGCGCCACGCACCGGCCGCCGTGGCAGTCCCGCCTCCGGCGGTTGGTGCCACCAGCAGCCCCGCCGCCAGGGCCACGGACAGGGCGCCCTGGACCAGCCGGGAGCGGTCCGGTGTCGTGGAGATTCGGTATCGCGTCATGTGTGCGTGATCACCCGGGTCCATGGACCGGCGGCGGCCGTGGCAGGCTGGTGCCATGGCCGTGCAGATCAACCCCAGCATCCTGTCCGCCGACTTCTCCCGCCTCGCGGAGGAAGCCAAGGCCGTCGAGGGTGCCGACTGGCTCCATGTCGATGTGATGGACAACCACTTCGTTCCCAACCTGACTCTCGGCGTGCCGGTGGTCGAAGCGCTGGGCAAGGCGACGGACACGCCGCTGGACTGCCATCTGATGATCGAGGACCCGGATCGCTGGGCCCCACAGTACGTCGAGGCGGGCGCCGGCTCGGTGACCTTCCACGCCGAGGCCGCCGCCGCCCCCGTACGGCTGGCCCGTGAGATCCGGGCCAAGGGGGCCAGGGCGTCGATGGCGCTCAAGCCCGCCACCCCCATCGACCAGTACGAGGACCTGCTGCCCGAGCTGGACATGGTGCTGGTGATGACGGTTGAGCCCGGCTTCGGCGGGCAGGCGTTCCTCGACATCATGCTGCCGAAGATCCGGCGCACCCGCGAGCTGATCTCCAAGCACGGCCTGGAGATGTGGCTTCAGGTGGACGGCGGGGTTTCCGCCTCGACGATCGAGCGGTGTGCCGAGGCCGGCGCCGATGTGTTCGTCGCCGGGTCCGCGGTGTACGGGGCGCAGGACCCGGCCAAGGCGGTCGAGGAGCTGCGTGGTCTGGCCCGGCAGGCGACCCCCATTGCGCGGCGTACGGAAGACGGGCCCGCGACCGCCCGATGAACTCATCGGTAAAGGGCAGATCAAGTCCGCCGTTTCTGACAGGATGAACGGTGAGTCCAGAACGTAGGAAGTAGTGAGGAGACCGCGGTGTCGACGGGCCGTTCAGGCACGCGGATGGGACCCGCCGAACTGGTGCAGGCGGCCGCCATGGCGCGCCGCTTCTACCTCGAAGGCAAGTCCAAGATCCAGATTGCCGAGGAGTTCGGCGTCAGCCGCTTCAAGGTGGCGCGGGTGCTGGAGACCGCGCTGGAGCGCGATCTGGTGCGCATCGAGATCCGGGTGCCAGCCGAGCTCGACGCGGAGCGCTCCGACGCGCTGCGCGCCCGGTACGGGCTGCGCCACGCGGTCGTGGTCGAGTCCCCGGCGGACGCCGAGGCCGACACCCCGGACCCGGAGAACCTCGGCGAGGTCGCCGCGGATCTGCTGGGTGAGCTGGTGACCGAGGGCGATGTGCTCGGCCTGGCCTGGGGGCGGTCCACGATCCACATGGCCGCGGCCCTGCACCAGCTGCCCCCGTGCACCGTCGTCCAGCTCACCGGCGTGTACGACGCGGGCACCGCCGAGCGCGGCTCGGTCGAGGCGGTCCGGCGGGCCGCCGCCGTCTCCGGCGGCGAGGCGCACCCCATCTACGCGCCGATGCTGCTGCCCGATACGGCCACCGCCGATGTGCTGCGCGGCCAGACCGGTATCGCCCGCGCCTTCGAGTACTTCGACAAGGTCACCGTCGCCGCCGTCTCCATCGGCTCGTGGGAGGCCGGTATCTCGACGGTGTACGACATGCTGACCGAGCAGGAGCGGGCCCATTACGCGGGCCTCGGCGCCGCCGCCGAGATGTCGGCCCACCTCTTCGACGCCGAGGGCCGGCGCATCGGCCGGGACCTGGGCGAGCGCTGCATCACGGTCGAGGCCGACCGGCTGCGGCGGATCCCGGAGGTCGTCGCCATCGCGGGCGGGCGCCGCAAGGCCCCCGCGATCGGCGCGGTGCTCCGCTCCGGCCTGGTCACCAGCCTGGTCACGGACACCGCCGCCGCCGATCACCTGCTGCTGGAGACGGGCCCCGGCCCGCGCCCGGCGCTGGACCGGGCGGACCCCGACGGGGTGTAACAGGGTGTGGTACGCGGGCGGCGTTGGACGATCCGACCAGCGGGTTCCCGGCCGTTCTGGATGATCGTCCCGGCCGGGTACCGGGGCCGACGTGGGAGAATGAAGTACGTGCGTTTTCCTCGGCTTCCTTCGTCGAGGGCCAATTCCGAACGACTGGGAAGTTCCGAGCGTGCGTTTCCTCAATGATCAGCAGCCGCCCTACGACCTGACGTACGACGACGTCTTCATGGTGCCCAGCCGCTCCGCGGTCGGCTCGCGCCAGGATGTGGACCTGTCCTCGCCCGACGGCAGCGGCACCAGCATCCCGCTCGTGGTGGCCAATATGACCGCGATCGCCGGGCGCCGGATGGCCGAGACCGTCGCCCGCCGTGGCGGGATGGTCGTCATCCCACAGGACATTCCGCTGGACGTGGTCGCCGAGGTGGTCGGCTGGGTCAAGCAGCGCCACCTCGTGCTGGACACGCCGATCGTGCTCGGCCCGACCGGGACCGTCGCCGACGCGCTGGCGCTGCTGCCCAAGCGGGCGCATGGCGCGGGTGTGGTCGTGGACAACGGCCGCCCGGTGGGAGTGGTCGTGGAGTCGGATCTGACCGGCGTGGACCGCTTCACCCAGCTGAGCGAGGTGATGTCGCGGGAGCTGCTGCTGCTCGACGCGGACATCGACCCGCGCGAGGCCTTCAACCGGCTCGACGCCGCACACCGCAAGCTCGCCCCCGCCGTGGACGCGGACGGGCGGCTGGCGGGCATTCTGACCCGTAAGGGCGCGCTGCGCGCGGCGCTCTACCGGCCCGCGGTGGACGCGGACGGCCGGCTGCGGATCGCCGCGGCCGTCGGGGTCAACGGCGATGTGGCGGGGCGCGCCAAGGGGCTGCTCGCGGCGGGGGTGGACACGCTGGTGGTGGACACCGCGCATGGCCACCAGGAGTCGATGATCAGTGCGCTGAAGGCGGTCCGGGCGCTCGACCCGGGCGTGCCGGTGGCCGCGGGCAATGTCGTCTCCGCCGTGGGTGTGCGCGATCTGATCGAGGCGGGCGCCGACATCGTGAAGGTGGGGGTCGGCCCCGGCGCGATGTGCACCACCCGCATGATGACGGGTGTGGGGCGGCCGCAGTTCTCCGCGGTGCTCGAATGCGCCGCCGAGGCGCGGAAGTTCGGCAAGCACGTATGGGCGGACGGCGGCGTCCGGCATCCGCGGGATGTCGCGATGGCGCTGGCCGCGGGCGCGTCCAATGTGATGATCGGCTCGTGGTTCGCCGGGACGTACGAGTCGCCGGGCGACCTTCAGCACACCGCCGACGGGCGGCCGTACAAGGAGAGCTTCGGCATGGCCTCCGCCCGCGCCGTGCGCAACCGCACCAGCGAGGAGTCGGCGTACGACCGGGCCCGCAAGGGGCTGTTCGAGGAGGGCATCTCCACCTCCCGGATGTTCCTGGACCCGGCCCGGCCGGGCGTCGAGGACCTGATCGACTCGATCGTCGCGGGCGTGCGCAGCTCCTGCACCTACGCGGGCGCGGGCTCGCTGGAGGAGTTCCACCAGCGGGCCGTGGTCGGGGTGCAGAGCGCCGCCGGTTACGCGGAGGGCAAGCCGCTCCACGCCAGCTGGGACTGACGACCGGGCAGATGACATGGTGTGGCCCCCGCTCGGCCGAGCGGGGGCCTTTTACGCACGCGGCTTGTCGCGCGGCTCGGCCCCCCGGGTGCGGGGCAGGGCGTGGCGCGGTGGGCTGGTCAGGGTGATCTGGCGCACCAGCTGGTGGAACGAGACCAGCGCGGCGACGGGCGGCAGCCCGGCGACGGCCATGCTGGGCGGGTCCTTGGGCGCGTGTGCGACGCAGAGGAAGACCGCGATGGTGGAGAAGAGCACCACCACCGCCCAGGAGTGCGCCGCGCCCCGGCGGTGCAGGGCGGCGCGCAGCACCGACAGCGAGGCGACCAGCCACGGCCCGTAGACCAGCAGCGGCCACCACGCGGCCATGGACTCCGAGGTGCTGGGGGAGGCCAGATAGCGCAGCGGTCCGTAGGAGATCATCCCGCCGAGCACGCTCAGCATGGCCACGATCACCGTGGTCAGCGCCGCGAAGATCAGGCTGATCAGCTGGAGCCACGGCATGGTCGGCAGCCGGAAGCGGACCCGGCGGCGCCGTCCGCGGCCGCGGACGTGCGCGGGGGAGCGGGCGGCGGGGAAACTCCCGGTGGTCCGTTCGGGCGGCTCGTCGAGGGGCGAGTCGAAAGAGGGCGAGTCGAAAGAGGGAGAAGCGGGGGAGGAGGCCGGGGCGGAGGTCTGGAGCAGCCGGGCCAGGTCCCCCTCCAGGTCCCACCGGCTCTCGATCGTCTCGGGGTCCGGCAGCGGGAAGCCCAGCGGGTCGTCGGGGGCCATCTGGAACCGCTCGCCAGGAGCGAACCGCTCGCCGGGAGCGGACGACCGGTGGCCGCCGGGGGGCGGGGCGCCGTAGCCGCCCGGCCTCGGCTCGGTGTACGTCATGCCTGTACGCCCGGTTCCGTGGGGCCGCAGCGGTGGACGAAGTCGGTCTCGATGCGGTTCAGGGTGCGCAGGAAGTCCTCCCACACCCGGGCGCAGTACTCGAGCGGAAGCCGCTCGTCGGCGCCTCCGTGGCCTCCCGGACGGCACTCGCCGTCCGGGCCGTGGGGGTCATGATCGGTGCTCTGCAGGCTGTCTGGGGTCACGTTCCCACCAACGAGGGCCAAATTGGTGCCGTATCGTGGCATTCGGGTGAAACGCGCTTCAGTGCGGCCCGGCCTCCCGCAACGATTCACCGTACAGCCGCCCCATGTGCAACGTTCGTACGTATATGCGCAATAACTGGTCTGCTGTGTGTACGCCGCCGGTCACTGTCATTCGAGCCACCCGGCCGGCAGCGATAAGGAGCTCGACCAGCCCGCGTGGCGTCCCGGTGATGTCCGCGAATGGATCATAAATCGGCCTTTCGGAGACAGATGTGCACGGTGGTCACCGAGCCCCGGCGGCGTCGGCCGCCCCCGGTCGCTTCCTCGCCGTCGGCGCGTCCATCCGCTCGAACAGCGCGGCAGCTCGTGCGGCGCTGCGGGAAGCCCAGTGCCGTGTGCTCACCAGTCCGAGCATCACAATGCCCGCGCCGAGTGCGACCACCATCCACCACACACCATGTGCCGCGCCCGTGAACGCCGTCCCGCCACGGGCGGCCTCCGGGCCGATGACCGTCCCTGAGATCGCGACGCCCAGTGTGGTGCCGGCCTGGCGGCCGGTGGAGGCCAGCGAGCCGGCCAGCCCGGCCATCGAGCGGGGCATCCCGGAGATCGCCGAGTTGGTGATCGGCGGGTTGACCGTGCCGAGGAAGACGCCGAACAGCAGGTAGACCGCCAGTACGGCCGGGAGGGGGGTATCCGGACCGAGCCACAGCGACACGCCGCCGCCGAGAGCCAGGGCCGCCCCCGCCACCACCAGCGGCAGCAGGGGTCCGCGCGCGCCGACCACACGCCCGGTGAGCGGCGATACCACCAGGACCGGCAGTCCGACGGGGAGCAGGCACAGCCCCGACGCGACCGGCGGCAGGCCGCGTACCTCCTGCAGGTATTGGGTGGTCACGAACAGGAACGCGCCGAAGCCGCACAGGGCGAACAGCGCCATCACGATCGCCGAACTGAACGGCACGCTGCGGAAGAGACGCAATTCCAGGAGCGGGTCGGCACGGCGCGATTCATGGCCCAGGAGGCCCACCGCGGCGAGCGCGGCCATGGCGAGCAGTCCGACGATGACCGGCGAAGCCCAGCCCAGTGACCCGGACTCGACGATCGCGTACACGACACCGCCCAGGACCAGGACCATCAGCACCTGCCCGACGGGGTCGAACCGGCGTGCCCGGGCGGCCCGGGACTCGGGCACGACAAGCGCGGTGCCCACGATCGCCACGGCCACGATCGGGACGTTGATCCAGAAGACCGACCGCCAGCCGAGGGCGTCGACCAGCCCGCCGCCGAGGATCGGGCCGAGCACCAGCGCCAGCCCGGACATCGAGCCGAAGACCCCGATCGCCCGTGCCCGCTCGGCGGCACCCCTGAAGGTGTCCGCCACGATCGCCATGGCCACGGGGTTGAGCATGGTCCCGCCGACGGCTTGCAGCACTCGTGCTGCGATCAGCCAGCCGATGCCCGGCGCCAGTCCGCACAGCAGCGACCCGAGGCCGAATGCCGCGAGACCGGTCTGGAAGACACGCCGCCGGCCGACCCGGTCGGCGGTGGACCCGGCCAGCACCAGGAACCCGGCCAGCACGAGGGTGTAGGCGTCGACCGTCCACTGCAGGCCGGACTCCGAGGCATGCAGGTCGCGGCCCATGGCGGGAAGGGCGACGTTGACGATGGAGATGTCCATCACCACGACGATCATGCTGAGGCAGCAGATCGCGAGCACCGAGGACTTGCGGCGCGGGCTCAGCTCCGCAGCCGCAGCGGGGGACAGTACGGATGAATTCATGCTCCGACGCTAGGATTTAGAGCGTGCTCGAAATCAAGTCGCACGTGACATCCGGCGCCGCCGAGCCGAAGTGGCCCAGCGCCGGCCCCACAGAGGGCGTGACCATCGGCGAGGCGGCCCGCCGCACCGGGGTGAGCGTGCACACGCTCCGGTACTACGAACGCGCCGGCCTGGTCGTCAGCCCCGTCGACCGCACGAGCGGCGGTCGCCGCCGGTACCGGGAACTCGATCTCAAGTGGATCGTCATCTGCACGAAGCTGCGCGCCACCGGCATGCCCATCAGGGGCATCCGCCGATACGCCGAACTGGTCGCTGCCGGGCCGGGCAACGAGGCGGAACGGCTCGCACTCCTGGAGACCCACCGCGCCGATGTGCTGGCGAAGCTCGCGGAGATGCAGGAGAACCTGAAACTCATCGACCGCAAGATCGATGTCTACCGGGGCAGCATGGCCGCCGGTGAAGCCGACCGGCTCTGGGCACCCACCCAGGGCACCGCCGAGCGGCGCCGAGGCGGCAGCGCGGGCTGAGAGCGGCGGACAAGGCCGCGTCATCGGACACCCGCGCCGCAGTGCAGGCACCCGGTCTTGGACCCGGGGCGGAGCGAGTGCCTTCCGCCGTGCGGGCATGGGGCAGGGCAACGGCCATCGCCGGCGGCCCTGCCGCCGAGGGTTCAAGGGCGCCTCGCCTGTCGAACGCTGCACGGCGAGAGCAAGCGGTCGGTGACATGGAGCGGCGGGTGCACTCCACGGTACCGACTGGCGGCGACGCGTGCTGCGGGCCCTACAGCAGGTGGTCGGCTTTGCCTGCCTTGATGTCGGTGATGAGGGTGCGCAGGGCTTCGAGGGAGTCGGTGAGGTAGTGGTCCTCTTGGCCGACAACGGCTATGTAGCCGTTGCCGTGAGCGTCCGTACCGAGGCGGAAGCAGGAGCTGCCCTCAGCGCAGAAGGGGTTTTCCCAGGTGATGTCGGGCACTGGTGCTCCTCACAGTTGGCGTGCGATGTCACGAATGAAGTCTCGGGACTGCTCTGGCGGCAGAGCCAGACCTTCCAACAGATCGAGTTGCGCTCGGTATTTCGCCAACTGACCCTCGGCATGGAGGAAAGTGGGCCCGTGGGAACTGTCCACCTGCACGGTATCGAGCTGCGGTACGGGGCCTTCAATGTGGACGACCGTCTGCCCGGCGCCAGGGAAGGCGCCGTGGGCGAAGGGGAGGACGAGCACGGTGACGTTGTCCCGCTCGGAGACCTCCAGCAGGTACTCCAACTGGGCACGGGCCACGTCGATACCACCGAACTGCATCCGCAGTGCGGCCTCGTGGATGACAGCGACGTACGGGATCGCCGTGTCGCCGGTGATCACCTGCTGGCGCTCCGAACGCAGCGCAAGCCGCAGCGCAACCTCGTGCTCGGGCAGGGCAGGGACCGCGGCTCGGAAGATGGCCATCGCCTGTTCCGATGTCTGGAGCATGCCCGGCACATGCACGGTGTTGGCGCCGCGCATGCGTACAGCGTTGCTTTCCGTTTCTGCGATGTCCAGCAGGCCTTGGGGCAGGATGCCTCGGTAGCGCTCCCACCAGCCTTTACTCACCTGGGCCATTTCGACGAGCGCCTCGACGTATGCCTCATCGGTCACATCGCAGTTGCAGGCCAGTGTGCGCAGGCGGTCGGCGTTGATACCCCGGACCCCTGACTCGATGTTGGAGATCTTGCCTCGGTCCACGCCCAGTAGACCCGCCGCGAACTCTGCGGACCTGCCTGCCACGGTACGGATACGCCGCAGCTCACTTCCCAGTCGCTTCTGCCGTTCCGTGGGGGTCGTCCTTGGGGGCATGGGGTTCCTTTCATCCGGCGGGTGCCACTCGGTCGCACTCGGAGGCCGCCGTACCCCTCCGTGGTGAATTCTCTCGAAGCGCGTGGAAAATTTACCACTGCCTGCTCTACTGTCAGTATCGCGCAAGTTACACACCGCAATGCCGGAAGCGCACCGCGCGAGCATGCCTGCCTGCCCTGGGGCGGGGGTGCCCGCGACCAGGGCGGCAGGCCACCGGCGACCCCAAGCCCTTCACACAGCCGTGGAGTTCGCCATGCCCGAGATCCCCCTCGTACCTGCCCACTGGCGCTTCCCCGCTCACCCCACCTCCGTACGGCGGGCCCGGCACGCCGTCGCCGAGTCGCTGCCGTACGGCCTTCACCCCCACCTCGGCGACGACCTCGGCCTGCTGACCTCCGAACTGGTCACCAACGCCATCCGCCACGGCGCCTGCCGGGAGGACGAGGACTTCATCGAACTCGTCCTGTGGCCCGCCGACGGACACTACTGGCTCGCCGTCTCCGACCCGGGTACCGGCAAACCCGAACTGGCTCGCCCGGAAACGGACTCCGAGAGCGGTCGGGGTCTGATCCTCGTCGACAGCCTCGCCACCGCCTGGACCGTCCGGCCCCGCCCCACGCGCGGAACGTCCGTGATCGCAGGTCTTCCTTTCCTCCAGGGTGGTTGACCCGGCGGCGCGGTCCGGCCGGGAGGGGCCGCAAGGCCAGGTGGGTCAGGCCGCCGCCTGGCCGCGTAGAGGAGGGGCTCAGCACACATCTGACCTCGCGCTTTCACGTGGCAGGGCGCCCCGTGGGTGATCAGAAGCGCGGTGTGCTGTACTTCGCGTACGGCCCGCGCCGCTCCCCACCGGCATCAGCAGAGAAGTGACATCCCCGCAGTGCGACTGAACGATCTGGACGAACGAATCGTCCACGCCCTCGCCGAGGACGCCCGCCGCAGCTACGCCGACATCGGGGAGGAGGTCGGCCTCTCCGCCCCCGCCGTCAAGCGGCGGGTGGACCGGCTGCGGGCCGACGGGGCCATCACCGGCTTCACCGTACGGGTCGACCCGGCCGCCCTCGGCTGGGAGACCGAGGGCTTCATCGAGCTCTACTGCCGCCGCAACACCTCGCCCGAGGACATCCACCGGGGCCTGAACCGCTACCCCGAGGTGGTCTCCGCATCGACCGTCACCGGCGACGCGGACGCCATCGTCCAGGTCTTCGCCTCCGATATGCGGCACTTCGAACGCGTACTGGAGCGGATCGCGGGCGAGCCCTTCGTCGAGCGCACCAAGTCCGTCCTGGTCCTCTCGCCGCTGCTGCGCCGCTACGGCTCGGGGGCCCCGGCGTAGGCCCCGGGGCGAGCGGCGCAACGAATCGCCGCCGCGGGCCCGCAAGACGTAATGAATCGACGCCGGATGCGCAACGGACGCGCCTTGTCCGCCGATCTCGGGCCGACGTACCGTTTTTGTGCCGCTCCCCCTTCGCTCCGCTTGAGGTCCGCCCATGCCCCCGCTGCGCATCGCCCTGCTCCAGAGCTCCGGCCACCCCGGCGAGACCGCCCAGAACCTCAAGGCCCTCGACGAGGCGGCCGGGCGCGCCGCGGCGGCCGGGGCCGGGCTGCTGATCGCCCCGGAGCTGTTCCTGACCGGATACGCGATCGGCGACGGCGTACGGCGGCTGGCCGAGCCTGCCGACGGGCCGGGCGGCCGGGCGGTGGCCCGTATCGCCGCCACCCACGGGCTGGCCGTCCTCTACGGCTACCCGGAGCGCGCGGGAGACGCCGGCAACGCTGTCTTCAACTCCGCCCGGCTGGTCGGCCCCGACGGCGCCGAGCTCGCGAACTACCGCAAGACCCACCTCTTCGGCGACTTCGAGCGCGCGTGGTTCACCCCCGGCGAGACCCCCGTCGTCCAGGCCACCCTCGGTGGCGTACGGCTGGGCATCATGATCTGCTACGACGTGGAGTTCCCGGAGAACGTCCGGGCCCACGCCCTGGCCGGGACCGATCTGCTGCTGGTGCCCACCGCGCAGATGCACCCCTTCCAGTTCGTGGCCGAAGCCCTCGTCCCGGTCCGGGCGTTCGAGAGCCAGCTGTACATCGCGTACGTCAACCGGACCGGGCCCGAGGGCGACTTCGACTTCGTCGGGCTGAGCTGTCTGGCCGGGCCCGACGGCACGGTCAAGGCCCGCGCCGGACGCGGCGAGGAGCTGGCCTTCGGCGAGGTCGACCCGGGGCTGCTCGCCGCCTCGCGCACCGCGAACCCGTATCTGGCGGACCGCAGGCCCGAGTTGTACACGCCCCTGACCTGACCCCGTACCCCCTCGGCCCCGCGCGCCCCCTCGTTCAACCCCCGCAAGGAGTCCGTACCCGATGACGTCCATGGTGCCCACCGCCGTCCCCGAGCAGCAGGAGGACCAGCGGTCCGACCTCCCGCCGCTGACCATGTTCGGCCCGGACTTCCCCTACGCCTACGACGACTACCTCGCCCACCCCGCGGGCCTCGGCCAGATTCCGGCGACCGAGCACGGCACCGAGGTCGCGGTCATCGGCGGCGGTCTTTCCGGCATCGTCGCCGCGTACGAGCTGATGAAGATGGGCCTGAAGCCGGTCGTCCACGAGGCCGACCGGATCGGCGGGCGGCTGCGCACGGTCGGCTTCGAGGGCAGCGATCCGTCGCTGACCGCCGAGATGGGCGCGATGCGCTTCCCGCCCAGCTCCACCGCCCTCCAGCACTACATCGACCTGGTGGGCCTGGAGACCCGGCCCTTCCCCAACCCCCTCGCGCCCGACACCCCTTCGACCGTCGTCGACCTGAAGGGCGAGTCGCACTACGCCCGCACCCTGGATGACCTGCCCGAGGTCTACCACCAGGTGATGGAGGCATGGAACGCCTGCCTGGAAGACGGCGCCGACTTCTCCGCCATGCAGCGCGCCATCCGCGAGCGCGACGTCCCGCGGATCCGGGAGATCTGGTCCCGCCTGGTCGCGCGGCTCGACAACCAGACCTTCTACGGCTACCTCTGCGACTCCCCGGCCTTCGCCTCCTTCCGGCACCGCGAGATCTTCGGCCAGGTCGGCTTCGGCACCGGCGGCTGGGACACCGACTTCCCCAATTCCATCCTGGAGATCCTGCGCGTCGTCTACACCGGCGCGGACGACGACCACCGCGGCATCGTCGGCGGCAGCCAGCAGCTCCCGCTGCGGCTGTGGGAGCGCGAGCCGCGCAAGCTCGTGCACTGGACGCCGGGCACCTCGCTGGCCTCCCTGCACGGCGGTCGGCCGCGCCCGGCCGTCACCCGGCTGCACCGCGCGGCGGGCGACCGTATCGTCGTGACCGACGCGGCCGGCGATATCCGCTCGTACCCGGCGGTGGTGTTCACGGCGCAGTCCTGGATGCTGCTCTCGAAGATCGACTGCGATGACTCGCTCTTCCCCATCGACCACTGGACAGCGATGGAGCGCACCCACTACATGGAGTCCAGCAAGCTGTTCGTGCCGGTGGACCGGCCCTTCTGGCTGGACAAGGACGAGGTCACCGGGCGCGACGTGATGAGCATGACGCTCACCGACCGGATGACCCGGGGCACCTATCTGCTGGACGACGGACCGGACCGGCCCGCCGTCATCTGCCTCTCGTACACCTGGTGCGACGACAGCCTCAAGTGGCTGCCGCTGTCGGCGAACGAGCGTATGGAGGTCATGCTCAAGTCGCTGTCGGAGATCTATCCGAAGGTCGACATCCGCAAGCACATCATCGGCAGCCCGGTCACCGTCTCCTGGGAGAACGAGCCCTACTTCATGGGCGCGTTCAAGGCCAACCTGCCCGGCCACTACCGCTACCAGCGCCGTCTGTTCACCCACTTCATGCAGGACCGGCTCCCGGCCGACCGGCGCGGCGTCTTCCTCGCGGGCGACGACATCTCCTGGACCGCGGGGTGGGCCGAGGGCGCCATACAGACCGCGCTCAACGCGGTGTGGGGCGTGATGACCCACTTCGGCGGGCGGACGGACCCGAAGAACCCGGGCCCGGGCGATGTCTACGACGAGATCGCGCCCGTCGAACTCCCGGAGGACTGAGCCGGTGGATTTGCGGTGAGTATGAGACAGCGACACGCCATGACGTCGG
>NZ_JBSFMM010000221.1:0-18011 GCF_053599555.1 Streptomyces sp. NPDC000941 | reverse complement strand
CGCCTCGTGCAGCTTGGCGCGCAGCACCTCGACTTGGTAGCCGAGGTCGTCGGCGTGCTGGACGGCCTTTTCCCGCTCGGTCTTCAGCCGCTCCATCTCGGCCTCGAACTTCGAGAGGTGGTCGTCAGGCTCGTAGCGGTCGTAGCCCCGCACTGCGCGGTCCCATCCGTCCCCTGGTCGCGTTGGCGGCCGGCTCCGTACCTGGGGGTGCCACGTGGCACCTCGCGGTCCCGACCTGGCGCCCGGCCGTGGCGGCCGGACCGGAGCTAGCCCTTCCGAAGAAATGGTGTCAGATCATCGGCAAAGCCTGGGCCGGACCCTGATCCCTTTCTGATCCCGTTCCCGTACCCCGGCCGAGGTTGCACTCTACCGGCCGGGGAAGCGGAAGGTCAGTGGTCCGCTTGAGTGATGGACTTCATCAGGGCCGAGTGTTGTCGGGGGTGTGGTCGGGAGCGTGGTCGGGGTTGTGGTCCTCGGGGCTGTGGTCCGCCGCCGCGGTGACGAGCTCGGTGAGCACGCCGTGGCAGTCCTTGGGGTGCAGAAAGGTGATCCGGGAGTCCATGGAGCCACGGCGGGGCTCCTCGTACAGCACCCGGATGCCCTTGCCGCGAATGGCCTCGGAGTCGGTGTCCACATCCGCCGTGCCGAAGGCGATGTGGTGCACCCCCTCGCCGTTCTTGGCCAGCCACTTTCCGACGGCCGAGTCCTCCCGGATGGGCTCCAGGAGCTGCAGATACGAGGCTCCGCCGTCCGAGGTCTCGTTGATCTTGAGCATGGCCTCGCGGACCCCCTGCTCATCGTTGGTCTCGGTGTGGAACACCTCGAAGCCATACGTGGCACGGTAGAACTCGACGGTCTTGTCGAGGTCGAAGCAGGCGATCCCGATGTGGTCGATTCTGGTCAGCATGGTTCCAGTGCACCGCTCACACGGGTGGTTACGCAACGTGCGCGCGATCACACTGATGGCCCGGTGACCCGGCGGGTACTCGTCAGTACATTGACGATAACCCTCGTTAACTTCCTTCTCCTCTGGAGGACGCACCATGACTCGGACATCTGTGATCGTGGCGGGCGCGCGCACGCCGATGGGACGGCTGATGGGCAGCCTGCGCTCCTTCTCCGGAGCGGATCTCGGCGGGGTCGCGATCAAGGCGGCGCTGGAGCGGGCCGGGATCGGCGGCGACCAGGTGGAGTACGTGATCATGGGGCAGGTGCTCCAGGCGGGCACCGGGCAGATCCCCGCCCGGCAGGCCGCGGTGAAGGCCGGCATCCCCATGTCGGTGCCCGCGCTTACCGTCAACAAGGTCTGCCTGTCCGGGCTCGACGCCATCGCGCTGGCCGATCAGCTGATCCGGGCCGGTGAGTTCGACATCGTGGTCGCGGGCGGCCAGGAGTCCATGACCAACGCCCCCCACCTGCTGCCCAAGTCCCGCCAGGGCTTCAAGTACGGCGCCGTCGAAATGCTCGACGCGATGGCGTACGACGGGCTGACCGACTCGTTCGAGGGCATCGCCATGGGCGAGTCGACCGAGAAGCACAACACCCGTCTTGGCATCCTGCGGCCCGAGCAGGACGAGATCGCCGCGCTCTCCCACCAGCGGGCCGCCGCGGCCCAGAAGAACGGCGCCTTCGACGCCGAGATCACCCCGGTGGAGATCCCGCAGCGCAAGGGCGAGGTGATGATCTTCGACAAGGACGAGGGCATCCGCCCGGAGACCACCGTGGAGTCGCTGGCCAGGCTGCGGCCCGCCTTCACCAAGGACGGGACGATCACCGCCGGGACGTCGTCGCAGATCTCGGACGGGGCGGCGGCCGTGGTCGTGATGAGCAAGGAGAAGGCGGAGGCGCTGGGCCTGGAGTGGATCGCGGAGATCGGGGCCCACGGGAATGTGGCGGGACCCGACAACTCCCTCCAGTCGCAGCCGTCCAACGCGATCGCGCACGCGCTGCGGAAGGAAGGGATCGGGGTCCGGGAGCTTGATCTGATCGAGATCAACGAGGCGTTCGCGGCGGTCGCGGTCCAGTCAATGAACGATCTTGGCGTTTCCTCCGAAAAGGTGAATGTGAACGGCGGCGCGATTGCTCTTGGTCACCCGATCGGGATGTCGGGCGCGCGCATCGTGCTGTCCCTGGCCCTGGAGCTGCGGCGGCGGGGCGGCGGGGTGGGCGCGGCGGCGCTGTGTGGTGGGGGTGGGCAGGGGGATGCGCTGATTGTGCGGGTGCCGCGCGCGTAGTTTTTCCTCGGTTCGGCCTGCGTCTTTGTGCGCGGGCCGGTGGGTCTTCTCGTCGGGAGCGGAAGGGAGCGGCAGCGATGGCCGATGTGCCCACGCTGGTGGAGCAGGCGCGGCAGGGGCGGCCGCGCGCGGTGGCCCGGCTGATCTCGTTGATCGAGGGCGACTCACCGCAGCTGCGCGAGGTCATGGCCGCGCTCGCTCCGCTGGCGGGGGGCGCGTATGTGGTCGGGGTGACCGGTTCGCCGGGGGTCGGCAAGTCGACGTCGACCTCGGCGCTGGTCACCGCCTACCGCAAGGCCGGGAAGCGGGTGGGGGTGCTCGCGGTGGACCCCTCCTCGCCCTTCTCCGGCGGGGCGCTCCTCGGGGACCGGGTGCGGATGTCGGAGCACGCCTCCGACCCCGGCGTCTACATCCGCTCCATGGCCACCCGCGGGCACCTGGGCGGGCTGGCCTGGGCCGCCCCGCAGGCCATCCGGGTGCTCGACGCCGCCGGATGCGATGTGGTGCTGGTGGAGACCGTCGGCGTCGGGCAGTCGGAGGTCGAGATCGCCGCGCAGGCCGATACGAGCGTGGTGATGCTGGCCCCTGGTATGGGCGACGGGATCCAGGCGGCCAAGGCCGGGATCCTGGAGATCGGCGATGTGTACGTGGTCAACAAGGCCGACCGGGAGGGCGCCGACGCGACGGTCCGCGAGCTGGGGCACATGCTGGGCCTCGGCGAGGCCCGTGCGCCGGGGGACTGGCGGCCGCCGATCGTGAAGACGGTGGCGGCGCGGGGCGAGGGCGTCGACGAGGTGGTCGAGGCCCTGGAGAAGCACCGGGCGTGGATGGAGGAGCGCGGGGTGCTGGCGGAGCGGCGGCTGCGGCGGGCGGCGGGCGAGGTCGAGACCATCGCCGTAACGGCGCTCCGCGCCCGGATCGGCGATCTGCACGGCGACCGCCGGCTGGGGACGCTGGCCGAGCGGGTGGCGGCGGGGGAACTGGATCCGTACGCGGCGGCGGATGAGCTGGTGGCCGGGGTGACCTCCTCGGCCTGAGGAGCGTGCGTGGTGTGCCTGCTGTGCGTGGTCCGGCGGGGGCGTGGCCTCCGGGGCTGTCACCCTGGACCGTATATTTACGGCGCCGGTGCCCGGAAGCGCCGGGCGGAGCGGAACTTGGCGCCACAAATACACGTAAGCGTCCAGGGCGCCACCCCTGCACCCCCACCCCCTCGCGTCTCGTCGGCGGCTACAGCCGCTCCGAGGCTTCCAGCCGTACGCGGCCTCCCACGTCGATCAGACCGTCCGGCCGCGGTGCCGTCAGGATCTGGGAGCCTCGGCCCTGCGCGATGTTCAGGGCGCGCCCGAGCTGGGCGGTCAGCAGCAGCGCCGCCGCGCCCGTCGCCTCGTCCTCGTCGATGCCGTCGCCGCGCCCGGGGAAGGCGCGGGCCCTGATCCGGCCGGCTGCCTCTTCCTCCCACGCCCAGGCGTAGATCCATTCGCCCGGCTCCGGGACCGTCAGGGCGTCCACCTCGGCCGCCGAGTCATAGCGACGTAGCGTGCGGGGTGGCGCCCATTCGGGGCGCGCCTCGATCCAGTTGAACTCCCCTTCGAGGCGGGCGCCCACCACGCCCGCGGGTGTGACCAGTTCGGGCACGTCGAGCAGCCAGGCCGCGCCCACGCACGGGTGGCCGGCGAACGGCAGCCGCAGCGTCGGCGTGTAGATGTCGATGACGCCGCGCTCGGGGTCGTCGACGAACACGGTCTCGCTGAAGCCCAGCTTCCGCGCGAGGGCCTGGCGTTCGGCCTCGGTGGGGACGGTGGCGCCGCGGCGGATGACGCCGAGCGTGTTGCCGTGGCGGCCGTCGGGTCCACAGAAGACGCGCAACACGTCGTAGTCGGTCACTTGTGCAGTACATCACGCCGCCGCGGCGGCCCTGTCAGACGCGGCCGCGCTGGGTGCGCAGATGCTCGGCGATCGGGGTCAGGGAGGTGTGGAGGGCGTCGAGGGCTTCGGGGCTGAGCAGGTCGATGAAGTGCTTGCGCACCGATTCGACGTGCTGCGGTGCGACCTTGCGCATGGTCTCCCAGCCGTCTTCGGTGAGCACCGCGAAGAGCCCGCGCCGGTCGGACTCGCAGTGCTCGCGGCGGACGAGGCCCGCGTTCTCCATCCGGGTGATCTGGTGGGAGAGACGGCTCTTGGACTGCAGGGTGGCGGCGGCCAGGTCGCTCATGCGCATCCGGTGGCCCTCCGACTCCGAGAGGTTGACCAGGATCTCGTAGTCGTTCATGGTCAGGCCGAACGGCTGCAGGTCTCGTTCGAGCTGATACGTCAGCAGCCTGCTGACGTCCAAGTGGATGCGCCAGGCGCCCTGTTCCTCATTGCTCAGCCAGCGCGTGCCGTTCTCGGTCTCCATGGGAATCATTCTACCTGTAGAAGTTGAATTCTGAACCAATGGATATGAGGTCACCTGTTCGAGGTTACACTCCGCATGCTCTCGCTCACGAACCGGTGCCCCCCGTGGTCCCTATGGGCACCTCGTCCATGACCTCTTCCGTCGACTGGAGCAGTACGGTCCCCGCGCCGACGAACTCGAACTGGTGCTCCTCGCCCGAGGTCCCGCCGAGGCCGGTGTGCGCCCGGATCCCGCCGAGGACGCCGCGCAAGTACTCATGATCGTAGTGGTGGTTGGGCGTTGGGCAGTCCGCCCAGCCGACGAGGGCTTGCGGGTCGACGCGGATCGGCGGCTCCATGAAGACCACCGGGCCGTTGGAGGCCGCGACGAACTTGCCGGTGCCGATCAGGGTGAGGAAGCCCGGGACGATCGACTGCTTGAGGGAGAGCGAGGGCTGGAAGGCCAGCAGATTGCCGGACCGGATGGTGAGATTGCCGTCGTCGAGGTCGTAGGAGTTGACGTCGAAGGCCCGGTCCGCGAGCACCATCTTGCCCTGCCCCTCGGCCACCACCCAGTCCGCGGCGTGCAGCGGGGAGTGGAAGCTGTGCGCGATGAGGTGGTCGAGCCGGCCCAGGCCCACGCCCTGGAAGTCGATCCGCCCGTAGTAGGCGATCATCTTCCCCTTCTGCAGGAACCACTGGCCGTTGAGCTCCACGCTGAAGGCGTACGGATTGATGTTGTCGTCGACCGGGAGGGTGTACGCGTCGTGGATGACGGGGCCGTTCACAGCTTCTCCTCCGATGCCTGGACATACACCGTGCCGGTGCCCGAGAGTTCCAGCTGGAAGCCCTCTCCCGAGCCGCGGCCGACCATCTCGCGCCAGCCGAGGGCGGTCGAGAGCTTGTTGCGGACGTCCCCGCGGTGGGCGACATAAGCCTGCGGGTCGACATGGACCGGGCGGCCGGGGGCGATCGGCAGCTGGATCACGCCGCCGTGCGCCATGACCGCCGCCGAGCCGTGCCCCTCCAGGGTGGTGGTGAACAGCCCTTGGCCGGTGACCTGGCCGCGCACGATGCCCATCACCCCGCCCTGCGAGCCCATGAACATCGTGCCCTGGCGCAGCGACCCGTCGAAGGCGAGCAGCCGGTCCGACTCGACGTAGAGCTTGTCGCCGGCCAGGTGGATGACCTCGACATGGTGGCCGCCGTGGCCGAACATCACCGTGCCGCTGCCCTCGACGGTCATCAGCGGGGTCGCCTCGCCCGCGACCCGGCGGCCGATCATGCCCATCACCCCGCGCTGCCCGCCGGTGATGCTCGGCGTGAACCGCACCTCGCCCCGGTAGGCCAGCATCGCGCCGCGCTGGCTGAAGACCGTCTGGCCGGGCTGCACCTGTGCCTCGACCATGCGTGAGTTGAGGATGTTGAACGGCATCACACATCCCCGCCGATCGTGTTGCGCTCGCTGGGCTGTACGTACACCAGTCCCTCGCCCTCGAAGCGGATCTGGAACGCCTCGCCCGAGCTCTCCCCTATGAGCGTGCGGAAGTTCACCCCGGACTGGAAGTGCTGCTTGAGCTTGCCCGTATGGGCGATGTACGCGCCCGGGTCGACCTGCAGCGGCAGCTGTGGGGTGACGCGCAGCACCACCGCCGTGCCGTCGGAGAGGATGGCCGCCTGCCCGGTGCCCTCGACGGTCGTGGTGAACAGGCCGTTGCCCTGTGCGGAGCCGCGCAGCCCGGTGAAGGAGGTGCCGGTGCGCAGCGCGGCGTCCGTGCACAGCAGATTGCTGGCCTCCACGTGAAGCGTCTCGCCGTGCAGTGAGACCAGGTTGATCTCGCCGGCCCGGTCGGCGAAGTAGCACGTGCCGTGCCCTTTGACCTCCATGACCGCCATCTGCTCGCCGGTGAGCCGCCGGGTCACCATCCCGCGCAGCCCCTCCCCGCCGCCGGTTTTCTTCTTGAAGGTCATCTCCCCCTCGTACGCGACCATCGAGCCGTTCTTGGCCTTCACCGAATCGCCGGTCATGTCGACGGCGAGCACCTTGCTCCCCTGGAGCCGAAACTGAGCCACGGATCCGACGTTATCGGGACCGAACGGCGCGGAACAGGGACAGCCGGACCCCGGCGCGGTGATCGGTTACGAGGCTGCGACAATGCGAGGAGAGCTTGTGCATGACTTCACAAGCTCTGCTCCGTGTTCCTCCCGTCGTCCTCTCCCTAAAGGTGCTGCTCCCGTGGACTTCAAGACCGCCACCGCACTGCGGCGGCTCCGCCTGGTCTCCGCGCCCGAGGCCGTCTCCTTCCTCCTGCTGCTCGTCTGCTCGGTGCTCAAGCGCACGACCGACTTCAACGCGGTCCCGGTGATGGGCATGGTGCACGGCATCCTGTTCATCCTGTACCTGGTCTTCTGGCTGGACGCCTGGAAGCGTGCCCAGTGGGACCGCAAGACCGCCGCGCTCTACTTCGTCCTCTCCATCCTGCCGACCGGCGGTTTCTTCGCCGAGCGCAAGCTCAAGCGGGAGGCGGAGGCCAGCGTGATCGCCGACCGGGCGCGCCGTGAGGGCGTGGTCAACGTATGATCGTCGCCTTCTCCGTGACGCCGTTGGGCGTCGGCGAGGACGTGGGGGAGTACGTCGCGGACGCGGTGCGGGTGGTGCGCGAATCGGGCCTGCCGAACCGTACGGACGCGATGTTCACGTCCATCGAGGGCGAGTGGGACGAGGTCATGGACGTCGTCAAGCGGGCGGTCGCGGCCGTCGAGGCGCGGGCGCCGCGGGTGTCCGTGGTCCTCAAGGCCGACATCCGCCCGGGTGTGACGGACGGGCTGACCTCGAAGGTCGAGACGGTCGAGCGGCATCTGTCCGCGTAGCCGTACGGAGCGCCGTCAGCAGGCGTTCCCGCCCAGCAGGGCGATGCCCAGCGGCGTGCGCTCGTACAGCACCCGGTGGCCGTCGCGGCGCGAGGTCAGCAGACCGGCCGCGCGCAACACCCCGAGATGCGCCGAGACCGACGACGGCGCCAGGCCCAGCCGCTGGGCCAGCGCCGTCGTGGCGGTGGGGTCCTCCAGGGTGCTGAGGATGGCCGCGCGGTTGGCGCCGAGAAGCCGTACGAGCGCGTCCGCCGCGCCCTCGGCGGGCTCCTGCCAGAGCCCGCCCACCCCGCGCGCCGGATAGATCACCGTCGGCTGCCAGGGCGGCACGAAGCCGCTCACCACGTCCGGCCAGACGAAGGCGCTCGGCATCAGCAGCAGGCCCCGGCCGTCGAGCTCCTGCACCTCCGGGCCCCCGGCCCGGGTGCGGACCGTGAGCCGTCCATCGGCCCAGGACAGTGCGGGGCGCAGATCGGCGAAGAGCCGCTCGAGGCCGCCGTCTGCCAGCTGCCGGGCCCGATAGGCCACATCAGCCTCCAACAGGTCGCGCACCCGGGGCCAGTCCGGCTCGAGCAGCGCGTGCCAGACCCGCTCGGTCAGATCCGCGAGCCGCCGCACCGCCCGCGCGGGGTCCTCCAGCAGCGAGCGCCCGGCCGCGGACTCGGCGGCCCCCGGCGTGCAGGCCAGGGAAAGGGCCATCTCCCGGCGGGCCGCCTCCGGCTCGGTCGCCCGCAGCCGCGCCAGCTCCTCCTCGAACGAGGGATACGGCACCGCCGGCGGCGGACCCAGAAAGTCCGGGGTGTAGCCGCGGAGGGGGATGAACAGCGCGAGCAGGGACAGGTCGAGCCCCGCCACGGCCGAGCGGACCCGGCGCAGCCACGGCAGGTGATAACCGTGCCGCTCGGAGCGCAGCAGGGTCCGCACCGCCTCGTGTGTCTGGCACAGCGGCGAGATGGCGAACCGGCAGCGCAGCAGGTCGTCCGGTCCGAACCTCATGTGGAGTGGCATACGGCTCCCCCCGGATTCCGTGAGGCGACCCCGATGAAGATTCGCCTCGGGGCGAAACACTAGAGCCCGCGGCCCCTCCCCGGGCACGCTGCCGCCATGCCGACGCCTTCCGGGTCCGGGACCACGGACCCAACCCCGACGCGCCCTGCCGCAGACGCCTCCGGACCCGAGCCCGCGGCCGAAGGCGCCGAGGGGCCCGTTCTCCCGGAACCCCGCCCGGGAGGCGCCGGCTACCCGGCCGTCTTCGCGGTGCGCGAGTTCCGGGCCGTGTTCCTCGCGCATCTGCTCTCCATGCTCGGCGAGGTCGTCTGCGGTATCGCGCTGTCCGTGCTGGTCTACCAGGTCACCGGCTCGCCGCTGCTGAGTGCCCTGGCCTTCGCCTTCGCCCTGCTCCCGTACGTCATCGGCGGCACCCTGCTGTCCGCCGTGGCCGACCGCTACCCCGCCCGCCGGGTGCTGGTCGTATGCGATCTGATCAGCGCCGGCTGTGTGGCCGTGATGGTGGTGCCGGGCATGCCGGTCGGATTGCTGCTGGTGCTGCGCTGCATCCCCGCCGCGGTCTCCCCGGTGTTCAGCGGGACGCGCGCGGCGACGCTCGGCGACATCCTGGGGGACGGCGATCTGTTCGTACTGGGCCGCTCCGTGATCCGGCTGACCGCGCAGGGCGCGCAGCTCGTCGGGTTCGCCGCGGGCGGGCTGCTGCTGGCCGCGGTCTCTCCGCGGGCCGTGCTCGCGATCACGGCGGCGTCGTTCGTGGCGTCGGCGCTGGTGCTGCGCCTGGGCACCCGGCACCGCCCGGCCCGTACGGACGGCGGGCGGGGTGCGCTGCTCGGCGATTCGCTGCGTGGCGTCAAGCAGCTCTTCGCCGTCGCGCGGATCCGGGCCCTGTTCCTGCTGTACTGCGTGCCGCCGACGTTCGTGGTGATGTCGGAGGCGCTGATGACCCCGTACTCGGACGGGCTCGGCCTCGGCTCGACCGGGCTCGGGCTGCTGATGTGCGGGATGCCGATCGGGGCGATCGTCAGCGAGACCCTGGCGGGCACGCTGCTCTCCCCGGCGGGGCGCGCGCGGGTGACGCTCGTGATGGCGGTGGTGTGCATGCTGCCCTCGCTGGGGTATGCCTTCGAGCCCTCGTTCGGCTGGGCGCTGGCGCTCCAGGTGGCGACGGGCTCCGGTATGGCGTACAGCCTCGGCCTCGACCAGTGGTTCATGGCGGCCGTACCGGAGGAGCTGCGGGGGCGGGCGATGACGCTGCTGACGGCGGTGCTGATGACCGCGCAGGGCCTGGGCATGGCGGTCGCGGGCGCGGTCGCCGAGGCCGTGCCGGTGTATCTGGTGGTGACCGGGGCGGGGGTGTGCGGCACGGTGTGCTCACTGCTCGCGGTGGCGCTGGTGCGGCGCGGTACGGCACGGCCGGGGGCCGCCGCCAGTACGGGGTGAGGGGCCGCTCCGGGCTCGTCCGCCCGAAAGGTGAGACTGGGCTGACCACGATATGACTGGCCGGTAGGGTCGGTTACGTGTCCAAGCCGCTCAGCCTTTCCTTCGACCCCATCGCCCGCGCAGACGAACTGTGGAAGCGACGGTGGGGGTCCGTGCCGTCGATGGCCGCGATCACGTCGATCATGCGGGCTCAGCAGATTCTGCTGGGCCAGGTCGACGCGGTGGTCAAGCCGTACGGACTGACCTTCGCCCGCTATGAGGCGCTGGTTCTGCTCACCTTCTCCCAGGCCGGTGAGCTGCCCATGTCCAAGATCGGCGAGCGGCTGATGGTCCACCCGACCTCGGTGACCAACACGGTGGACCGGCTGGTCAAGTCCGGTCTGGTGGACAAGCGGCCGAATCCGAACGACGGCCGCGGGACGCTCGCCTCGATCACCGACCGGGGCCGCGAGGTGGTCGAAGCGGCCACCCGGGATCTGATGGCGATGGACTTCGGCCTCGGCACGTACGACGCCGCGGACTGCTCGAACATCTTCGAGATGCTGCGGCCCCTGCGGGTCTCGGCGGGCGACTTCGACGACGAGTAGGACCGGCGGGGGGTGGCGAAGATCGCCCCGGAACGGACGGTTACGCTCGACGTCATGAAGCGAAGCGTATTGACGCGCTACCGGACCATGGCCTATGTCACGGGCGTCCTGCTGATCCTGCTCACGATCGGTGTGATCGCCAAGTACCTGCTGGACGTGGACGGCGCGTCCGGCTTCGTCAGCGTCGTCGGTATCGCACACGGCTGGCTCTACGTCCTCTACCTGGTCTTCGCCTTCGACCTCGGCTCCAAGGCGAAGTGGCCGTTCGGCAAGCTGGCCTGGGTGCTGCTCGCGGGCACCGTCCCCACCGCGGTGTTCTTCGTCGAGCGCAAGGTCGTGGCCGAGATCGAGCCGCTGGTCAGCGGCGCCGAGCCGGAGCCTGCCAAGGCCTGATCGCAGCTGACTGGGCCCCGCCCGCTGTCCCTCGAACGGACCGGTGGGGCCCGTTTCGTGTCGACATTTACTAGGATGTCCAAGTAAATTTGACGTTATGGACGCGGAAGGCATTGAGGCGGGCCGCCGGCGCTGGCAGGCCCGGTACGACGCGGCCCGCAAGCGCGAGGGCGACGGGGGTTCGGGGGCGCGGCCCCCAAGGGATTGGACGCGTACCACCTTGTCCGGGGACCCCGTGGACCCGGTCTACGGACCCGCCCCCGGCGACCGCGTCGCGGGATTCGAGCGCATCGGCTGGCCCGGTGAGTTCCCGTTCACCCGCGGTCTGTACGCCACCGGCTACCGGGGCCGCGCCTGGACCATCCGCCAGTTCGCCGGCTTCGGGAACGCCGGGCAGACCAATGAGCGCTACAAGATGATCCTCGAGGCGGGCGGCGGCGGGCTGTCGGTCGCCTTCGACATGCCGACGCTGATGGGCCGCGACTCCGACGACCCGCGCTCGCTGGGCGAGGTCGGCCACTGCGGGGTCGCCATCGACTCCGCCGCCGATATGGAGGTCCTGTTCAAGGACATCCCGCTCGGCGATGTCACCACCTCGATGACGATCAGCGGCCCCGCCGTCCCCGTCTTCTGTATGTACCTGGTCGCCGCCGAGCGCCAGGGCGTCGACCCCTCCGTACTGAACGGCACGCTCCAGACGGACATCTTCAAGGAGTACATCGCGCAGAAGGAGTGGCTGTTCCAGCCCGAACCGCAGCTGCGGCTGATCGGCGACCTGATGGAGCACTGTGTGCGCTCCATCCCCGCGTACAAGCCGCTGTCGGTCTCCGGCTACCACATCCGCGAGGCCGGGGCCACGGCCGCGCAGGAGCTCGCGTACACCCTCGCCGACGGCTTCGGATACGTCGAGCTGGGGCTCTCCCGCGGGCTCGACATCGACACCTTCGCGCCTGGCCTGTCCTTCTTCCTCGACGCGCATATCGAGTTCTTCGAGGAGATCGCCAAGTTCCGCGCGGCCCGCCGGATCTGGGCCCGCTGGATGCGCGATGTGTACGGGGCGAAGACCGAGAAGGCGCAGTGGCTGCGCTTCCACACCCAGACGGCCGGGGTCTCGCTGGCCGCGCAGCAGCCGTACAACAACGTCGTACGCACCGCCGTGGAGGCGCTGTCCGCGGTGCTCGGCGGCACCAACTCGCTGCACACCAACGCCCTGGACGAGACGCTTGCGCTGCCGAGCGAGCAGGCCGCCGAGATCGCGCTGCGCACCCAGCAGGTGCTGATGGAGGAGACCGGCCTCCTCAATGTCGCCGATCCGCTGGGCGGTTCCTGGTACGTCGAGGCGCTGACCGACCGTATCGAGGCCGACGCCGAGAAGATCTTCGAGCAGATCAAGGAGCGCGGCCGCCGGGCACTGAGTTCAATGGGTGAGGGGGCGGACGGACAGCACCCCATCGGGCTGATGACCTCGGGCATTCTGCGCGGCATCGAGGACGGCTGGTTCACCGGCGAGATCGCCGAATCGGCCTTCCAGTACCAGCGGGCGCTGGAGAAGGGCGACAAGAAGGTCGTCGGCGTCAACTGCCACGAGGGTTCGGTCACGGGCGACCTGGAGATCCTGCGCGTCGGCCATGAGGTCGAGCGCGAGCAGGTGCGGGTGCTCGCGGCCCGTAAGGAGGCGCGCGACGACGCACGGGTGGCCACTGCCCTGAAGGAGCTGCTGGTCGCCGCCCGCGACGGCTCGAACATGATCGAGTCGATGCTGGAGGCGGTCCGGGCGGAGGCGACCCTCGGCGAGATCTGCGGCGCGCTGCGCGAGGAGTGGGGCGGCTACACGGAGCCGGCGGGCTTTTAGCGGCGGCTATAGGGAGCCGTTCAGCAGCTATAGGGCGTCGGCGGGGTTTTAAACGGTGGCCGGCCCCGCCTCGTTCCCTTCCGTCACCGCCGGGAAGCCGCAGAGCAGCACCTCCGCGAAGTCGCGGGCCCAGGGCGCGTCGACGGGGTCGGCGCTCACCAGCGTCCGGTGCATCACCGCTCCCGCGATCACATCGAAGATCATGTCCGCGGTGCGGGCCGCCGCGGCGGGGTCGCTCTCCCGCGGCAGTTCGCCGCGGGCCTGGGCGCGCTCGCGGCCGAGCAGCACCAGCCGCTTCTGCCGGTTGACGATCGTGGTGCGGATCCGCTCCCGCAGCGCCTCGTCGCGGGTGGCCTCGGCGACCACGGCCATCAGCGAGGTCCCGGCCTCCGGGCGGGTCAGCAGCGCGGCGAACCGGAGCACCGTCTCCTCCACATCGGCGCGCAGCGACCCCAGATCGGGCAGTTCCAGCTGTTCGTCGAGGAGGGCCGCGACGGCGTCCACGACCAGCTCGCTCTTGTTCGTCCAGCGGCGGTAGAGCGTGGTCTTGGCCACGCCCGCCCGGGCCGCCACATCGCCCATCGTCAGCTTGGACCAGCCGAGCTCGACCAAGGCGGCCCGCGTCGCGCCGAGGATCGCGCGGTCGGCCTCGGCACTGCGGGGGCGGCCGGTGCGCCGCGCTGGCGGGCTCATGTCCGTGACCTTACCCGTACGTCCACTTTGACCCCCTGGATCTCCGCGGGCGCTTCCAGTTACGCTACGAGTCGTAGCGTAAGGATGCGCTTTTCCATTCACCGCGGGAAGAGGGGAGGATAGGACCATGCAGCCACGGAACATGTCCATGAGTGGAGTGGTCGACCTCGCCGCGGTGAAGGCGGCCGGAGAAGCGAAGCAGAAGGCGGAGAAGGCGCGGGCCGAGGCGGCCCGCACGGGCGGCGTCGCCCCCACCCGTCTGGTCTTCGACGTCGACGAGGCGGGTTTCCAGCAGGATGTCCTGCAGCGCTCCACCGAAGTACCGGTCGTCATCGACTTCTGGGCCGAGTGGTGCGAGCCGTGCAAGCAGCTCGGTCCGATCCTCGAGCGGCTGACGAGGGAGTACGCGGGCCGCTTCGTCCTGGCGAAGATCGACGTCGACGCCAACCAGATGCTCTTCCAGCAGTTCGGGGTGCAGGGCATCCCCGCCGTGTTCGCGGTGGTCGCCGGTCAGCCGGTGCCGCTCTTCCAGGGCGCCGCGCCCGAGGCGCAGATCCGGCAGGTGCTCGACCAGCTGATCCAGGCGGCGGAGCAGCAGTTCGGCATTGTGGGCGTCCCGGTGCAGGACGAGGGTGACGAGGGCGCCGACGGCGCCGAGGCGGTCGCGCAGCAGCCCGAGACCCCGTACGACGGTGCGCTCGCGGCGGCTCACGAGGCGCTGGACGCCGGCGATCTGGGCGGCGCGGTGCAGGCGTACAAGAACGTGCTGGCGGACGACCCGGGCAACACCGAGGCGAAGCTGGGCCTGGCGCAGGCCGAGTTGCTGAGCCGGGTGGAGGGGACGGACGCGCAGCAGGTGCGCAAGGCGGCGGCCGACAATCCCGCGGACCCGGCGGCGCAGATCGCGGCGGCGGACCTGGACCTGGTGGGGGGTCATGTGGAGGACGCCTTCGGGCGGTTGGTGGAGGCCGTGCGGCGCACGGTGGGGGAGGACCGGGAGACGGTGCGGCTCCATCTGCTGGGGCTCTTCGAGGTGATCGGCGCGGACGATCCCCGGGTGGTCTCGGCGCGGGGCGCGTTGGCGCGCGTGCTGTTCTGACCGTTGTCATCTCAAACAAATAAGCGGCCGCGCTTTACCAAAACTTGGTAAACGCGGTCGCTGTAACTGACGGTAAGTGTGCGTCAGGTTTTTGTCCGGGCATGGTGTGAATCTCCCCCTCTTTTCGGGCATGTTCCGGCGACCGAGAGTGCTCGGCCTCTACCAGTCTGCCGCAGCACGGTTATCCGCCCGTTACTCGCTAGTAACGAACCCCTTGTGCACCTGCCCGTAAATGCACCACGATCGGCCAAGCTCGGTCCCGTTTCCCGCAGCCCGGCATCCGGTCGGTGCGGTCGGTGCGATGGGTCCCCACCGGGTAGGCCGACGGCAGTGGCGTCGGCCGTGGACAGGGGGGTCTCTGCTGACCGGCAGGGCCTGTCCAGGAGGTTGCGCGAAGGCGTGGCCAGTGGTTGTCGCTCGGGGGTGATCGCCGGTGTTTCGGGTGCAGTTCGCGCCTGCGAGACGTGGGCGCTCTCCTTCCCGAGGACGTAGCACTTCTCCCATCCCAGGCTCGGGCCTCGGCCCCAGCCGGAGATGTACGTCCGAGAAGGAGGAAAGTCATGGAGTCCCAGGCTCGTGGCGGGACCAGATGGAAGCGGTTCGCCGTTGTCATGGTGCCGAGCGTCGCTGCCACGGCGGCGATCGGTGTGGCCGTCGCGCAGGGTGCGCTCGCGGCCTCGTTCAGCGTGTCCGGCCAGCAGTTCAAGGTGAAGGTGAAATCGCTCGACGGCAGGGGCTTTGTCCAGTACGGCACCCTTGACACCCAGCACGGGGGCAAGAAGATCCCCGTCGCCGTGTCGGCGTTCAAGACCGCCAAGATCGAAAGCCTGTGCCAGTCGGTGGTGGTCCCGGTCCCGCTCTTCGGCGATGTCACGCTGAAGCTGGAGGCCGGCGGCGACGGCAGGAAGGTGGAGGCGAAGAACCTCTTCATCGACCTCGACCAGCTCAAGGCTGACGCCGTGTTCGGCAACATCAACATCGGTGTGGCGGCCGGCGACACGTCCAAGGGGCCGACGAACGACTCGAACAAGAAGGACCCCGGTTCCTTCGGTCAGGAAGCCGACACGGCGAAGCTGACCGATGTCGAGCAGACCGCATGGGCGACCAACGCGGGCACGTTCAAGCTCCCCGGCCTTTCCATGAAGATCTACAAGGGCAGTGGCAAGGGCAAGGAGTGCTTCTGACCCGTTGAGCGGGTGGGGGGCCGTGTCAGCCGCCCCTCACCCGGCAGCACTCAGCGGTGTCGGAGCATCAGCACCGCGCCTATCAGTACCGCATCAGAACACTTGCGATCGTCCAGATCGCCGGCCCCAGGGAGCTGTTTTCATTGAGTGCCGAGTCGCCGGGGGCGCGTGACCGTATCAGCCGTCTGCGCCTGGGTTTCAGGCATTGGCGCTGGCAGCGCCCGTTCTGGGCAGGGCTCTTGACCATGCTGGCCGGGCTGCCCATCGGGTACCTGCCGTATGCCAACATCACCGTGGGTCAGATGACCGTCCGGATGTCGACCACCACGGGGTCCGGCGCGCTGATCATCGGAGTCCTGCTGGTAGTGCTGGGCCTGACCATGTGGTTCCAGCCCGTCGTGCGGGTCTTCGCGGGAGTCGCCACCATCCTGCTCGGCCTGGTCTCGATCCCCGTGGCCAACTTCGGGGGCATCGTGGTGGGTTTCCTGCTCGCCCTGTTCGGCGGCGGGATGAGCGTCGCCTGGGCGCCGGGTGAGACGCCCACCGAGCAGCCGGCGAAGGACGCGGGGCCCGCGCCCACGGACGGCGCGGACGGTCTGGACGACGCGGACGCTGGGGACCGCGCGGGCGGCGGCGAGCCGGAGCCGGCCGTCGCGGGGGCCGCGCGGGACCAGGAATCCAGGGATGGGAGGCACCGTGCGGGGTGAACAAGACGAGTCGGAGGGTGCGAGCGTCAGCAGTCCACGCAAGGCGAGAACGGGGCCGCGGCATGCGGCCCCTAAGAAGTCGATGCTCACCCGCCTCCATATGCCCGCCGGCAAGGCGATAGCGCTCGCCGCCATGCCGACGGCCGTACTGATGGGCATGGGGCTGACCCCGCAGCTCGCCCAGGCGACCTCCAGGGCCGAGGACCGCTACAAGCCCGGACCGTGCGTCACCCAGCCCGACGAGGCCGACAAGGACGACGCCAAGGACCACAAGAGCACCGACGAGGCGGGCGAGTCGAAGGATTCCAAGGACTCCAAGGACTCCGACGACAAGAGCGGTTCCAAGGGCTCGAAGAGCCAGGACAAGAGCTCCGAGGACAAGAGCGCGGACGAGAGCTCCAAGCCCTCCGCCACGCCGACGCCCTCCGCCACGTCCTCCGCCGGCTCCTCCGGCAGCAAGACGGACGACAAGGCGGACGACTCGACGCCGGAGGAGTCCCCTTCGCCGAGCCCGTCCGAGTCCAAGAGCAAGAACCCACTGGACCCGCTGGGCCTCGGGGACGCGCTCAAGGACATCTTCACCGGGGGCGACAAGGACGAGACGGCCGAGCCGAGCGCCACACCGACCCCGTCGTCCTCCGCGACCGGCTCGCCGGACAAGACGACCGACCCTGCCAAGGACGCGGCCGACAAGGCCGGGGACACAGCGAAGGACACGGTCGACAAGGCCGAGGACACGGCGAAGGACACCGTCGACAAGGCCACGGACGCGGCCAAGGACAAGGCCAAGGACGCCGAGGACAAGGCCGACAAGACTCCGTCGCCCGGCCCCTCCTCCTCGTCCTCCCCCAAGGCCGGGGACCGTGACAAGGACGGCAAAGAGCCGTTCCCCTGCCCCACGTACGACGCCGAGGCGTACGAGAACGCCGAGACCGAGCCGACCTCCAGCCTGGTGCCCGACAAGCCCTGGACGCTCAAGAGCACCCTGTTGACCCTGCACGGTCTCGACTACAAGGGCATCGTCGAGGTCAAGACGTACAGCGGGCAGGTCAAGAAGGTCCTCAAGTTCACCGCCTCCGGCGTGGACATCAAGGATCTGCACCAGCTGACGTTCGGGGCTGGCGGTTCGACCACCCACGTGGCCGCGCGCGAGGGTTCCACCTCGACCTTCAGCAACGGCCCGATCACCATGTACACCGAGGAGCTGTCGGGCAACCTGCTGGGGATCGTCCCGATCACCTTCAGCCCCAAGAGCCCGCCGCCGATCAACCTCCCCGAGGTGTTCTTCACCGATGTGACGGTCACCCAGGCCGGGCAGTTCGGCGGCGACCTGACCATCCCCGGCATGCATATCTACAAGACGGGGGATTAACCCCGGAACACAGACCCGTTCGGGAGCCGCAAGGCCCTCCCTTGGGAGGGCGAACGTCGGTGGGCACCACCCCAGCCCCCGGGTGTTGTCCCCCCCCCCGGAGGCCCGCCCCCCCGGGGCCCCGCCCCCCCGCCCCGCCTCCCCCCCCCCGAGGCGCGGGGCGGCCCTCCCCGCCGCCCCGCCCCAGTCGTCTCGGCA
>NZ_JBSFMM010000220.1:0-18053 GCF_053599555.1 Streptomyces sp. NPDC000941 | reverse complement strand
GGCGCGGTCTGTGCCGGGGGCGGCGCGGCGTTTACGGGCGGCGCCGGGGGCGGGGGTGGGGGCGGAGGCGGGGTACGGCGGCCGGCGCCCGTGCCGACCGGCCGTATCGGGCTCACCGGGCGGCTTGGCGCCCGCCGACCGTCATCCTGGTCCGTGCCCGGGGAAGCGTCCTCGTCCCGCTTCTTGGGCGGGGTGAACCAGCCCCAGTCGCCACTGTTTCCGCCGGCACCGTCGTTGCCGGCCGACGGCGTGGTGGTCGGAGCGTCCATGGTTGCCTCGCCTCGAACATCTTTCTGTCGGTCTTCGCACTTCCGAAGCCGGAATGTGCCCGCAATTCCCCGCTCTGTTCCACTGGTTGAGATGAGATTGGTCCGGACGGCCCGCCCCGTACTTCTCCATGGGCAGCATGCCATGCTTGTTCGCCGGACAGGACACATAGCCGGAACTCCAGGTAACGGCACCCGTGTTCCGTTAGGCTGGATTGCCCCGATGTGGCCCCGCGACACAGCCGCCGCGCAGAACCCGGACCCGACCCTACCGGGCCCGGATGAATTAACAAGCCCCAAGTCCGGCGACTCCGTTACACCTGGGAACCATCGTAATTACCGGTAGTTACCAGCCAATTCGTAGGCCTCCCGCAGATCACGGCCGGTATAGCCGCACGATGCGATTTCGCTCACATGGTGGTCGGCGTTGACCGCGATCGAGACCGGCACCACGGCGAACAGCTCCGCGTCCGACATCGAATCGCCGTAAGCGACACAGTCCTCCCTGCTCAGACCGAACCTCGCACAGAGTTCATCGGCGATGCGCACCTTCGCCGCCGGAGTGAGGATGCCCTCCGGCTCCAGCGGCTCCCGAAACGGCACGGCCGGCCAGCGCGACCCCCGCGCCGCGTCCGCGCCCCATTCCAGCAGCCGCTCCACGAAGAAGCCGGGAGAGAGCGAAATCACCGCACAGCGCTCGCCACGCCCCCGGATGTCCGCCCACACCTCACGGATCCCCACCAGCCACGGCGCCCCCTCGAACGCCGCCGCCACATGCCGCTCCGTCAGCTCCCCCCACAGCGCACAGGCCCGCTGTGCGAACTGGGCGGTGCTCAGCTCCCCATCCGCGAACGCCCGCTCCAGCTCGGCTATCTCCGGCTCCACCCCGAGCTGACGGGATATCTCGACGGCGGCGGCCGAGCCGTGGATGAGCGTCCCGTCCAGATCGAACAGATGCAGTCTGGTCATGGAAGCTGAGCCTAGGGGCCCTGAGCGGCACGGCGTACGGCGGGCGTACGGCGGGAGTACGCGCGGATACTCCCGCCGTCAGACGCGGTACGGAGCGCTGCGGACGACCGTGGAGGAATGCAGCCGAACCTTTCGCGGCCCGCCCGCAGGGCCCTTCTCGTCGTCCATGTCGTCGTCTCCGTCGGCTGGCTCGGGCTCACCCTCTGTCTGCTCGCGCTGGGCATCGCCGGGGCGGCCTCCGGATCGGCGGACACCGCCGAGGCCGCCTATCGCGCCATGAAGATCTTCGGCGACTGGCTGATCGCGCCGATCAGCCTGGCGTCCCTGCTGAGCGGGGTGGCGCTGTCGCTCGGGACGCCCTGGGGGCTGGCCCGGTACCGCTGGGTGTACATCAAGTTCTGGCTGACGGTGCCCGCGGTCGGCGCGTCCGTCTTTGCGCTGCGGGCCGAGATCGCGTCGGCCGCGGGCGATGCCTCGGCGGGGCGCGCCGTGCCGTCCACCGTCGATCTCGTCATCGCGCCCTCGGTGGCGCTGGGCGTCTATCTGTTCCTCACCGCCATCTCGGTCCTCAAGCCGTGGGGGCTGACGGCGCGCGGCCGTCGGTGGCAGGCCGGACGCCGTTCCTCCGGAGCCGGAGGCGGGGCCGGGGACAAGGCCGGGGACAAGGCCGGGGACAAGGCCGGGGCCGGGGCGCGGTCCGGCCGTCGGGTGGCCGCCCGCTCCCAGGTTCGTTCCCCGGCCCGCCCGCGGGTGTGACGGGCGCGTAGCGCCTCCGTTGAGGGTGGTGGTGGGTGACGGGCGGGCGTGACGAGCGGGTCAGCGTACGGCCGTCGCGTCCTCCCTCGGCTCGTCGGCGGCGGAGAGCCCGCCCGCGGCGACGATCCGCCCGGTGCGCGCGGTGCGCCGTTCGAGGGTGGCCGAGAGGACGGCGGTGCCGAGGGCGGCCGCGGCCATCAGGGCGCCGACCCAGTTGGGCGCGGTGTAGCCCATTCCGGCGGAGATGACGATCCCGCCGAGCCAGGCGGCCAGGGCGTTGCCCAGGTTGAAGGCGCCGATGTTGGCGGCCGAGGCGAGCGTCGGCGCGTCCGGTGCCTGATCCATGACCCGCTTCTGGAGCGGGGCCACGGTCGCGAAGCCGAAGGCTCCGACCAGGACGAGGGTGGCGGCGGCCGCGATCTTGTTGTGGGCGGTGAAGCCGAACGCCGCGAGGACGACGGCGAGTCCGCCGAGGGTGAGGTACAGCATCCGCATCAGCGCCCGGTCGGCGTAGCGCCCGCCGATCAGGTTGCCGCCGACCAGGCCGAGGCCGAAGAGGACGAGCAGCCAGGTCACGGCGGAACCGGAGTAGCCGGCCACGTCCACCATCATCGGCGTGATGTAGGTGATGGCCGCGAAGACCCCGCCGAAGCCGAGCACGGTCATGATCATCGCCAGCCACACCTGTGGATTGCGGAAGGCCGCGAGCTCCTGACCGAGGCGGGCGGCGGCCGGGCCGGGCGTGCTGGGTACGAGGGCGGCGATGCCGGCCAGGCCGAGCACGCCGAGGCCGGCGACGGCGAGGAAGGACGCGCGCCAGCCGAAGGTCTGGCCGATCCAGGTGCCCATGGGTACGCCGATGACGTTGGCGACGGTCAGGCCGGTGAACATGGTGGCGATGGCCTGGGCCCGCTTGTGCGGGGCGACCAGGTCCGCGGCGACCACCGCGCCGATGCCGAAGAAGGCGCCGTGCGCGAAGGAGGCGAGCACCCGCCCGGCGAGCAGCAGAAGGAAGGCGGGGGCGACCGCGGAGAGCAGATTGCCCGCGATGAACAGCCCCATCAGCGTCGTCAGCATCTGCTTACGGGTGAGCCGGGTGCCGAGCAGGGTCAGCAGCGGGGCGCCGACGACGACGCCGAGGGCGTAGCCGGTGGTCGCGTATCCGGCGGTGGGGATGGAGACATGGAACTCGTCCGCCACCTCGGGCAGCAGTCCCATGATCACGAATTCGGTGGTGCCGATACCGAAGGCGCCGATGGCGAGCGCCAGCAGGGCGAGGGGCATGTCGGGGGGTCCTCAGAACGAGCGGACGAGTGAACGATTGCGCAGAAGCTTTGAACGCGTCAACAATAGTTGCAGACGCGCTTTACTTGCAAGCGCCGACTTTTTCGTCGAGTGGACTACCCTGGGGGCACCACACCCAAGGAGGGGACCCATGCCGGATGCGCCGACCGACGCACCGCCCCCCGAGACGCCGCTGCCCGGCGGGCGGGCCCTCGCCCAGGGCTGGTGCGCCCTGTCCTCGCTGCACGGCCGCATCGAGACCCACGTCGAGCGCGCGCTGCAGGCCCGGCACGAGCTGAGCGTCCGCGAGTTCTCGGTGCTCAACGTGCTCAGCGAGCAGCACGACGGCCCGGGCGGGCATCTCCAGATGCGCCAGCTCGCCGACGCCGTCGTCCTCAGCCAGAGCGCCACCACCCGCCTGGTCACCCGACTGGAAGACCGCGGGCTGCTGTCCCGCTACATCTGCCCGGACGACCGCCGCGGCATCTACACCAACGTCACCTCGGCGGGCCGGGAACTGCTCGACCAGGCCCGCCCCACCAACGACGCCGCACTGCGCGGCGCCCTCCAGGACGCCGCCGCGCGGCCCGAGCTGGCCCCGCTGGTCGCGGCCGTCGAAGGGCTGTGGGCCCCCGCGTAGGCTGCCCGCCATGAGCGACTTCGAGATCCGCCGGGCGACCGCCGACGACATACCCGCCATCGTGGCCATGCTGGCCGACGATCCGCTCGGCGCCCGGCGCGAGTCCCCGGACGACCTGGCGCCCTACCAGGCGGCGTTCGAGCGGATCGACCACGACCCGGGCCAGCGTCTGGTCGTCGCCGTACGGGACGGCCGTACCGTCGGCACCCTCCAGCTCACCGTCATCCCCGGCCTGTCCCGGCGCGGCGCCACCCGTTCGATCATCGAGGCCGTCCGGATCCACTCCGACGAGCGCGGCGGTGGGCTCGGCACCCAGCTGATCCAGTGGGCCGTCGACGAGTCGCGCCGCGAGGGCTGCGTACTGGTGCAGCTCACCTCGGACGCGACCCGTACCGACGCCCACCGCTTCTACGAGCGCCTCGGCTTCGAGGCCTCGCATGTGGGATTCAAGCTCGCGCTCTGAGACTCAGAGCGCGTCGAGGTCGATCGCCTCGGCCATCCGCCGGTAGCCCGCGTCGTTGGGGTGCTTGTGGTCCCCGCTGTCGTACGCCGGGTCGAGCGCCAGCGGATCCGACGGCGAGGCCATGACCTCGGCGAAGTCGACCACCCCAGCGAACTCGCCCGAGGTGCGGATCCACTCGTTGATCGCGGCGCGCTTCGCCTCGGCACGCACCGTGTGGTACTCGGCGCCCTTGAAGGGCAGGATCGTCGCGCCCACGACCCGCACCCCCCTGGCGTGGGCCCGCGCGATCAGCTCGCGGTAGCCGGCGATCACCTGCTCCGCCGAGACCTGCGGATCGGGCTTGTAGGTGGGCAGATCCACCTCGCTGAACCCGATGTCGTTGAGCCCCTGCAGCAGGATCACCGACCTGACGCCCGGCTTGTCCAGCACATCGCGCCGGAACCGGGCGCCCGCCCGGTCCCCGTACCAGGGCGAGTCGTGCAGCAGCAGGTTCCCCCCGATACCGGAGTTGAGGACCGGGCGCGGGGTGCCGGCCGCCGCCAGGCGCTCCGCCAGCCGGTCCGGCCAGCGGCTGTTGGCGTCGTAGGACGAGCCGAAGCCGTCGGTGATGGAGTCGCCGAAGGCGACCACGGAGCCGCGCCGTCCGGCGCCCCCGCCGGTCAGCTCCACGTCCGAGAGGTAGTACCAGGAGTGGGTGTACGCGGTGAAGGCCGCGCCCGTACGGTCGCCGCCGTGGTCGCCCTCCGCGCGGTAGCTCTTCGCATACGCCTGGGCGTGGAACGTGGACGGACCGGTCGGCTCCGCGAAGTACAGCGTCACCGTCAGCGATTCGAAGGGCGCCACGCGCACCGGCGCCGCGTCGCTGGCCGTCTCGCCGCCCGCCGGGATCGTCACCGCCCGCCGGTGCCCGAAGGTCAGCCTGCGCACGCTCCCGGCCTCGACCCACGCGCCGCCCGCGGTCCGGGCGACGGTCGCGCCCGCGATGCGCAGCGGCTCGCTGCCGTACAGATTCGACAGCCTGATCCGCGCCGCGGTGCCACCGCCGGTCACCCGCACGACCTGGCGCACGGTCTGCTCGGCGAAGCCCTTGACGGCCCAGTTCTCCTCGAAGCCCTCGCTGGGGCGCTGGACGGGCGCCGCCCACCCGGCCGACCAAACAGCCTCACGCTGGGCACTCGCGGTTCGGGCGGTGGCCGGGCCTGAGGCGACCATGACCGCGGTCAGGGCGAGCAGGGACGCACCGACGCGCAGCGCTGAAGAGCGCATGGCGGATCTCCTTCGGACGTGGCGGACGCGGGGCCGCCGGACGTGTGTACGGAGATCAGCCTGCGGCGGTGCGCGGGGCACACCCAGACCCCGCCGGTGCGTACCACCGCCAGGGTCAGGCAAGAGCGGAGGCCGCGGCTCACGCCCCCGGGCGCCACCCCTGCGGATCCACCCCGCCCGGCACCGCGCCATCGGCCTCGTACGGCTCCCGGGTGAAGACGAAGGTGCCCAGATCGAGGTGGACGTTGTCCGCCCCGCCGTACGGACCGCCGCCCGCGCCCCGCACCACGCGCAGCGTCTCCCCCGCGTAGTAGCCGTCGAGCCCGGTCCAGGTGCCGTCCGGCTCCGCCCGGAACCGCGCGCCGCGGCCCCTCCCGTTCAGCGGGCGCAGTTCGAGCCCCCGCTCGGGGCGCAGTCGCAGCAGGAAGGGGGTGGGGCCCCAGTACCAGGGCCCGGTCAGGGCCACCAGCTCCGGATCGGCCTCGGGCAGCGGGCGCCAGGGCGCGGGCATGGGCGGCTCGTGCTCGGCCGCGATCCGTACGAGGTCGGCCGCGGCGGTGCCGACCATGGGCCCGGAGGTGGCGTTGGCCAGCGCGATCCCGGCCAGCCCGTCCTCCGGGCTCGCCCACAGGGCGGCCAGGAAGCCCGGCATGGAACCGGTGTGGCCGATGAGGACGCGGCCGTCGCGGCGGGTCAGCTGGATGCCGAGGCCATAGCCGGCGTCCCAGTCGGCGTCCTCGGGGGCGACCGCCGGGGCGCGCATCTCGGCCAGCGTCCGGGGGTCCAGGACCCGTTCGTCCCCGTCCATCAGGAAGGCGGCGTACCGGGCCAGGTCGGCCGCCGTCGACCACAGCTGCCCGGCCGGGGCCATCCGGCCGGTGTCCACGGCGGGTTCGGGCAGCAGCACATCCGCCCAGGGGTGCACCGCCCAGCCCTCGGCGTGCGGGGGCTGGGGCAGTGGCGAGGTGCGCGCCATCCCCAGCGGCTCCAGCACCTCACGCCGCAGCACCTCGTCCCAGGGCGCGCCGCGCAGCCGCTCGACGAGCGCGCCCAGCAGCCCGAAGCCGGGGTTGGAGTAGTGGTGGCGGCGGCCGGCGGGGTGGCGCAGCGGGCGCTCCCCGAAGATGTCGGCCGTCTCGGGGCGCAGTTCGCCCGGCGTACGCTCCCACCAGGGGCCGCGGGCCTCCGCCGCCAGGCCCGAGGTGTGCGAGAGCAGCTGGGCGATGGTCGCGTCCCCGGCCTCCGGTACGTCCAGGTGGCGGGAGAGCGGGTCGCCGAGATACAGCAGCCCCTCGTCGCGCAGCCGCATCACCAGCACCGCCACAAAGGTCTTGGTGAGCGACCCGATGCGGTACTGAGTGTTGGCATCGGGCGTGCGCCGTCCCAACTCCCCGCGCGTCCCCACCCACCACAGCTGCCCGTCCCGCACCACCGCGCCCACGAGGGACGGCGCGCGGCCCTCGGTCTGGGCGACGGCGACCCGGCGGAGCAGGGCGCGGCGAGTGGCGGGCAGCGGCTGTGCGGTCTCATCCATGGGCGCGGTCATGCCCGCACCCTATGTGCCGCGCCATGTGCCGCGACCGGCCCTGGCATTGACGTCGGCGTCAAGGTCTACCGTCGTGGCCATGCGGATCGGAGAGCTGGCCGAACGGGCGGGTACGACCACCCGCACGCTGCGCTACTACGAGACGCTCGGGCTGCTGCCCGCGCGCCGCGCGGGCAACGGATACCGGGCGTACGACGAGGACGACCTGCGGCTGCTGCGGCAGATACAGACGCTGCGGGACTTCGGCTTCGGCCTGGAGGAGACCCGGCCGTTCGTGGAGTGTCTGCGCGCCGGGCACCCCGCGGGCGACTCCTGCCCGGCCTCGCTCGCGGTGTACCGCCGCAAGCTGGCCGAGCTGGACGAGTGCATCGCGCATCTGAACGGCGTACGGCAGCAGGTCGGGGCACAGCTCGCCGAGGCGGAGCGGGCGATGGCCTCACTGGATGCCGCGGCGACGGCACCGGGGGGACCCGACCCGCGCTGCGAGCTGGGCCCGTATGACGGAGACGGAGCGACGGAGAGGAGAGCAGGATGACGTCGACTCGGACCAAGGAAGTGGTCACGGTCACGGACGAGACCTTCCAGCGGGAGGTGCTGGAGTCCGGGCTGCCGGTGTTGGTGGAGTTCACGGCCTCGTGGTGCCCGCCGTGCCGGATGATCGCGCCGGTGCTGGCGGAGGTGGCACGGGAGGAGGCACACCGGCTCAAGGTGGTCGAGCTGGACGTGGACGCCAATCCGGGCACCACGACGGCGTACGGCGTGCTGTCCATGCCGACGCTGATGGTGTTCCGGGACGGTGAGCCGGTGCGGTCGATGGTGGGCGCCCGTCCCAAGCGGCGGCTGCTGGAGGAGCTGGCCGACGTGATGTAGCCGCTTGGGGCCACCGGCCCTGAGCGGCCCGGCCCTTTGCGGCCAGGCCCTTTGCGGTCAGGTCTGGGCCATGTCCACGAAGCGCGAGTAGTGCCCCTGGAAGGCGACCGTGATCGTGGCCGTCGGGCCGTTACGGTGCTTGGCCACGATCAGGTCCGCCTCGCCCGCGCGCGGCGACTCCTTCTCGTACGCGTCCTCCCGGTGCAACAGGATGACCATGTCCGCGTCCTGCTCGATGGAACCACTCTCACGCAGGTCCGAGACCATGGGCTTCTTGTCGGTCCGCTGCTCCGGGCCACGGTTCAGCTGCGAGAGCGCGATGACCGGCACTTCCAGCTCCTTGGCCAGCAGCTTGAGGTTTCGCGACATGTCCGAGACCTCCTGCTGGCGGCTCTCGGGGCGCCGCGCGCCGCCGGACTGCATCAGCTGGAGATAGTCGATGACCACCAGTTGCAGATCGCTGCGCTGCTTGAGGCGGCGGCACTTGGCCCGGATCTCCATCATCGACAGGTTCGGGGAGTCGTCGATGTAGAGGGGGGCGGCGGACACATCGGGCATACGGCGGGCCAGCCGCGTCCAGTCCTCGTCCGTCATGCTTCCGGACCGCATATGGTGCAGCGCCACCCGCGCCTCGGCGGACAGCAGACGCATGGCGATCTCGTTGCGCCCCATCTCCAGGGAGAAGATGACGCTGGGCATGTTGTTCTTGATGGAGCAGGCGCGCGAGAAGTCCAGGGCGAGGGTGGACTTGCCCATCGCGGGGCGGGCGGCGATGACGATCATCTGGCCGGGGTGCAGCCCGTTCGTCAGCGCGTCCAGGTCGGTGAAGCCGGTGGGCACGCCGGACATCTGGCCGCTGCGGGAGCCGATGGCCTCGATCTCGTCGAGCGCGCCCTCCATGATGTCGCCGAGCGGCAGATAGTCCTCGCTGGTGCGCTGCTCGGTGACGGCGTAGATCTCCGCCTGGGCGTTGTTGACGATCTCATCCACATCGCCGTCCGCCGCGTATCCCATCTGGGTGATGCGGGTCCCGGCCTCGACCAGGCGGCGCAGCACCGCCCGCTCATGGACGATCTCGGCGTAGTACTCGGCGTTGGCGGCGGTGGGGACCGACTGGACGAGGGTGTGGAGATACGAGGCGCCGCCGACGCGGGCGATCTCGCCGCGCTTGGTGAGCTCGGCGCCGACCGTGATCGGGTCGGCCGGCTCGCCCTTGGCGTAGAGGTCGAGAATGGCCTGGTAGACCGTCTCATGGGCGGGGCGGTAGAAGTCGTTGCCCTTGAGGACCTCGACGACATCGGCGATGGCGTCCTTGGACAGCAGCATGCCGCCAAGGACCGACTGCTCGGCGTCCAGGTCCTGCGGCGGAACGCGCTCGAAGCCCGCCCCCTCCCAGGCGCCCGACTCCCGGCCGCGCTCATGCTGTTCATCACGGCCGCGGCCGCCTTCGCCACCACGGAACCGGGGAGAAGGGAACCGGTCGACCGGGCCGGAGTCCGCCCAGGGGTCGTCCATGGGCTCGGGCGTGCTCACCCCGCCACCTCCTCCCGTCCGCGGTGCGGACCTCACCGCGCGTCTCTTTCTTACGCCACGGCTATGACAAACAGGGCGCCCAACTTCCGGTTCCGGCGCAGCGGGTTCGGTGGAATCCAGGCCGGAACGGGCGGCGGGCGCCGGACCACGGTAGGCCCCTCTCCCCCCTCAGCCAACTTGGTTATCCACAGGGTGTGTGGATGACGGGGGCCATCCTGTGGAGAAGTCCCGCGATCCTGTGCACGGGTCGGGGGACAGCGCTGTGGACAAACACACAATCACCCCAGACTCAGGGCCCTGACCTGCAATTTCTTCATCCAGGGGCTGTGCAGGAGAAAAACTTCTCCACCTGGATCAAGATCACGACAAACGGCGCAGAGAAGATCGCCCCACCACCTCACATGTAAGGGATGAGATTGGGTTGTGTCTCTTACCTGTGGAAGATTAGATTGCCCTCATGACTCTGGCCCCCGCGACCGAGCGGAAGACCGCCCGGCGACACGATCGCGAGATCGTCGCGCTCGCACTCCCCGCCTTCGGCGCACTGGTGGCGGAACCCCTCTTCGTGATGGTCGACAGCGCCATCGTCGGCCACCTCGGCACCCCGCAGCTCGCCGGGCTCGGCGTCGCCGCCGCCCTTCTCACCACCACCGTCAACATCTTCATCTTTCTCGCCTATGCCACCACGGCGGCCGTGGCCCGCCGCGTCGGCGCAGGCGATCTGGCCGGAGCGCTCCGCCAGGGTATTGACGGCATCTGGCTCGCCCTCCTCCTCGGCGGCGCCGTCATCGCCGTCACCCTGCCCACCGCCCCGGGGCTCGTCGACCTCTTCGGCGCATCGGGCACCGCGACCCCCCATGCCATCACCTATCTGCGCATCAGCTCGCTCGGCATCCCCGCGATGCTGGTCGTGCTCGCCGCCACGGGTGTGCTCCGCGGCCTCCAGGACACCCGGACCCCGCTGTACGTCGCCATCGGCGGTTTCCTGGCCAACGGCGCCCTGAACGCCGCCTTGGTCTACGGCGCCGGCCTCGGCATCGCGGGCTCCGCCTGGGGCACCGTGATCGCCCAGTGCGCCATGGCCGCCGTCTATCTCGCCGTGGTCGTCCGGGGCGCCAGGCGCCATGGCGCCATGCTGCGCCCGGACCTGGCCGGGATACGAGCCTGCGCCCAGGCGGGGGTGCCGCTGCTGGTGCGCACCCTGGCCCTGCGCGCCGTCACGCTGATCGTGACCGTGATGGCGGCCCGCCTCGGCGACGACGAGATCGCCGCCCATCAGGTCGTGCTCTCCCTGTGGAACCTGCTGGCGTTCGCCCTGGACGCCATCGCGATCGCCGGCCAGGCGATCATCGGACGCTATCTGGGGGCGGGCGACGCCGAGGGCGCGCGCGCCGCCTGTCGCCGGATGGTCCAGTGGGGCATCGCCTCCGGGGTGGTGCTCGGGCTGCTGGTCATCGCGGCCCGCCCGCTGTTCATCCCGCTGTTCACCTCGGACCCGGCGGTACGGGACACCCTGCTGCCCGCCCTGCTGGTGACGGCCGTCATCCAGCCGGTGTCCGGGGTCGTCTTCGTCCTGGATGGGGTGCTGATGGGTGCGGGGGACGGTGCCTATCTGGCTGGGGCGATGATCGTCACCCTGGCAGTCTTCGCCCCGGTCGCGCTGCTGGTGCCCTCGCTCGGCGGTGGCCTCACGGCCCTGTGGTGGACCATGGCGCTGATGATGACGGTCCGGCTGGTCACCCTGTGGCTGCGCACCCGCTCGGGCCGCTGGATCGTCACCGGCGCGGTACGCGGCTAGGCCGCCGACCGCAGAGATCGTTGCAGAGACCGGGCAGATGCGGGCAGATGACTGAGGGCCGCGACCCCGGCGTGGGTCACGGCCCTCAGTCGTGCTGTACAGCGAGCTCCCCCCAGCTACCGCTGGAGGTGCCCCGCCAGCGATGGCTGGGAGGGGCTACCTCCCAGCGGTAGCTGGGGGAACATCCGTCAGGCGGCGACGACCTCGACGCCCACCTTGGCGGCAACCTCGGCGTGCAGACGCACCGACACCTGGTGAGCACCCAGGGTCTTGATCGGGGAGGCCACCTCGATCCGGCGCTTGTCCACCTCGGGGCCACCCGCGTCCTTGATCGCCGAAGCGATGTCGGCCGGGGTGACGGAGCCGAACAGACGGCCGGCGTCACCGGCGCGGGTCTTCAGGCGCACCTTGACGCCCTCGAGCTGCGACTTGACCTCGTTGGCCTGCTCGATCGTGGCGATCTCGCGGATGCGACGACCGCGGCGGATCTGCTCGACGTCCTTCTCGCCACCCTTGGTCCAGCGAAGCGCCAGACCACGGGGGACCAGGTAGTTACGGGCGTAACCGTCCTTGACGTCCACGACGTCGCCGGCGGTGCCGAGGCCGGAGACCTCGTGGGTGAGGATGATCTTCATGACTCGGTCACCCTTCCCTTATCGCGCGGTGGAGGTGTAGGGCAGCAGCGCCATCTCACGGCTGTTCTTCACGGCCGTGGCGACGTCACGCTGGTGCTGGGTGCAGTTGCCGGTAACCCGGCGGGCACGGATCTTGCCGCGGTCGGAAATGAACTTCCGCAGCAGGTTCGTGTCCTTGTAGTCGACGTAGGAGATCTTCTCCTTGCAGAACACGCAAACCTTCTTCTTAGGCTTGCGAGCAGGCGGCTTCGCCATTGTCTCTCTCCAGTGTGATCAAGAAGTTTGTGCTGGTCGCCCTGACCAGACCGGGCACCGTTTCACGTGAAACAGCGGTTTCACGTGAAACAGCGCATACGGGCCTAGAAGGGCGGCTCGTCCGAGTAGCCGCCGCCGGAGTTGCCGGAGCCGCCGCCGGAGCCGCCGCCCCAGCCACCGCCACCGCCGCCGCCCTGCTGGCCACCGGCAGGAGCGCTGGTCGCCCACGGGTCGTCGGCCGGAGCACCGCCGCCGCCCTGCTGGCCACCGCCGGGGCCGCCGCCGGAGCCACCGCCCCAGCCGCCACCACCGCCGCCGCCCTGCTGGCCACCGCCGTATCCACCCTGGCCGCCGCGGCCGGTGGTCTTGGTGACCTTCGCCGTGGCGTTACGCAGGCTGGCGCCGACCTCTTCGACATCCAGCTCATAGACCGTGCGCTTGACCCCTTCGCGATCCTCGTAGGACCGCTGCTTCAGCCGGCCCTGCACGATGACGCGCATACCACGCTGGAGCGACTCGGCGACGTTCTCCGCGGCCTGACGCCACACCGAGCACGTGAGGAAGAGGCTCTCGCCGTCCTTCCACTCGTTGGTCTGCCGGTCGAACGTACGGGGAGTCGACGCGACACGGAACTTCGCGACCGCCGCACCGGACGGGGTGAAGCGCAGCTCGGGGTCGTCGACGAGATTGCCGACGACCGTGATGACGGTCTCGCCTGCCATTGGGGGAACCTCTCGGCGGGTACTGCTGGGCTGCTTGCTACTCGTTGCGATTCGGCCCGATGGCCGCTGAACGCTTACGCGGTCAGTGGGTCTCGGGACGGAGGACCTTGGTCCGGAGGACCGACTCGTTCAGGTTCAGCTGGCGGTCGAGCTCCTTGACGACCGCGGGCTCGGCCTGCAGGTCGATGACCGAGTAGATGCCCTCGGGCTTCTTGTTGATCTCGTACGAGAGACGACGACGGCCCCAGGTGTCGACCTTCTCGACCTTGCCGTTGCCCTCACGGACGACGGAAAGGAAGTTCTCGATCAGCGGGGAGACAGCGCGCTCCTCGAGATCGGGGTCGAGGATGACCATCACCTCGTAGTGACGCATGTGGAACCCACCTCCTTTGGACTCAGCGGCCACGGTCGATCCGTGGCAGGAGGGTCGTGATGCGTACCGCTTCGGCGTCTGTGCAGACACCACCGCGGACGGTACACACTACCCGCCGACCGCCGCCGGGTTGAAATCCGGCCGCCTGCCGCCGCAATCTGTACACATCGGGTGTGAGCGGCGTTACAGTTTTCGCCGCTTTGCCATATGCGCCTATATGGAGGTGCCCCATGGCACAGGCAGCACGACCGCACCACGGACTCCTCTCCTTCCTCGACACCGACGGCAAGCCCCATCCCGTCGAGAACTCCTTCGCCGCGGCGACCCTGCTGATCGGCGTGATCGCGTTCATCACCGCTCATTTCCCCCACCTCCACCTGGTCAGCTCGTGGATGGGCCTGGCCGGCATCATCACCGGGCTGTGGGGACAGTTGATCTCCGCAACCACCGGGGAGCGCTTCCTGCTGATCATCGGGCTCGGCGCAGCAGGCGTCGGTTTCTATCTCGGTATGGCACACGGCGGCCTCTTCGGCGGTGTGCTGGGCTGAGCTCAGGCCCGGTCCCGTGCCCCCGGGCCCAAACGGGGCGCTCCCTTGTCGCAGTAGGCTTCGGCGCGAGAGCCGGAGCCCCGACCATGGGGACAAAGCTGCCGAGGAGCGCCCCGCATGAGCCTGACCCTGAGGACGATCAGCCGAGAGCAGCATCTGGCGTACATCCAGAGCCTGCCCGCGGCCAGCCACATGCAGGTCCCGGCATGGGCGGACGTCAAGACGGAGTGGCGCTCGGAGAGCCTCGGCTGGTTCGACGCCGGCGGCCAGCTGGTCGGCGTCGGCCTCGTCCTCTATCGGCAGCTGCCCAAGATCAAGCGCTATCTCGCCTATCTGCCCGAGGGCCCGGTCATCAACTGGTACTCGCCGCACCTCGAGGACTGGCTGCGCCCGATGCTCGCGCACCTCAAGCAGCAGGGCGCCTTCTCGGTGAAGATGGGCCCGCCGGTCATCATCCGCCGCTGGGACGCCGCCGCGATCAAGTCCGGCATCCAGAACCCGGATGTCAAGCGGCTGCGCGATATCGAGGCCACCTTCATCGAGCCGCGGGCCTTCGAGGTCTCCGACCGGCTGCGCCGCATGGGCTGGCAGCAGGGCGAGGACGGCGGGGCCGGCTTCGGTGACGTCCAGCCCCGGTACGTCTTCCAGGTGCCCCTGGAGAACCGGTCCCTGGAAGATGTCCACAAGGGCTTCAACCAGCTGTGGCGGCGCAACATCAAGAAGGCCGAGAAGGCCGGCGTCGAGGTCGTCCAGGGCGAGTACGAGCATCTGGCGGAGTGGCAGCGGCTGTACGAGATCACCGCGGAGCGCGACCACTTCCGTCCCCGCCCGCTCAGCTACTTCCAGCGCATGTGGCAGGCCCTCAACAGCGAGGACCCCAACCGGATGCGGCTGTACTTCGCCATTCACGAGGGCGAGGCCGTCGCCGCCGCCACCATGCTGATCGTCGGCGGCCACGTCTGGTACTCCTACGGCGCCTCCGCCAACCACAAGCGCGAGGTCCGGCCCTCGAACGCGATGCAGTGGCGCATGCTGCGCGACTCCTACGCGCTGGGCGCCACCGTCTACGACCTGCGGGGCATCAGCGACTCGCTGGACGAGAACGACCACCTGTTCGGCCTCATCCAGTTCAAGGTGGGCACCGGCGGCCAGGCGGCCGAATACCTCGGCGAGTGGGACTTCCCCCTCAACAAGCTCCTGCACAAGGCGCTGGACATCTACATGTCGCGACGCTGACTTTCCCGTTTTCTCGACTCTCCACCTACGCTGCATACCTCCAATACACCGCGGCCACGAGAAAGGTTCCGGGACCGGCCAATGGCGCTCACCCTCTACGTCGACACCGCGCGCTGGCGGGCGCACCAGCACATGGTGATCCAGCAGTTCCCCGGCATAGTCCCGGTCTGCAAAGGCAACGGGTACGGCTTCGGCCATGAGCGGCTGGCCGAGGAAGCCAGCCGCATCGGCTCCGACATCCTCGCGGTCGGGACCACGTACGAGGCCGCCCGGATGAAGGATTACTTCAGCGGTGACCTGCTGGTGCTCACCCCCTTCCGCCGGGGCGAGGAGCCCGTACCGCTGCCGGACCGGGTGATCCGCTCGGTCTCGTCGGTCGACGGGGTGTACGGCCTGGTGAACGCGCGCGTGGTCATCGAGGTCATGAGCAGTATGAAGCGCCATGGCGTCTCGGAGGCGGACCTTCCGAAGCTGCACGCCGCGATAGAGAACGTCCGGCTGGAGGGCTTCGCCATCCACCTCCCCCTGGACCGCACCGACGGACTGGACGGGGTCGAGGAGGTCATCGCCTGGATGGACCGGCTGCGCGCCGCCCGGCTGCCGCTGCACACCATGTTCGTCAGCCACCTCAGGTCCGAGGAACTGGCCCGTCTGCAGCAGCAGTTCCCGCAGACCCGGTTCCGCGCCCGCATCGGCACCCGGCTGTGGCTCGGCGACCACGACTCGACCCAGTACCGGGGCGCGGTGCTCGACGTCACCCGGGTCGCCAAGGGCGACCGCTTCGGCTACCGCCAGCAGAAGACGGCCTCCGACGGTTATCTGGTGGTCGTGGCGGGCGGCACCTCCCACGGCGTCGGGCTGGAGGCCCCCAAGGCCCTGCACGGCATGATGCCGCGGGCCAAGGGCGTCGCCCGCGCCGGGCTCGCGACCGTCAACCGCAATCTCTCGCCGTTCGTGTGGGCGGGCAAGCAGCGGTGGTTCGCCGAGCCGCCGCATATGCAGGTGTCCATCCTGTTCGTACCGGGCGATGTAGCGCCCCCGCAGGTGGGCGACGAGCTGGTGGCCCACCTGCGGCACACCACGACCCAGTTCGACCGGCTGGTCGACCGCTGAGCCACCCGGCACAGCCCGCGCACACAGCACAGGCCACAACGGTCAGGGCCCGAAGCCACGCGACGATCGCGGCTTCGGGCCCTTCGTGGTTCTCGTCCCGTCCGGCGGGAGCTCACTCGCGTCTGACGCCCCACTCCACCCGCGCCGACCCCTCGTACGCCGCCGCATGCCGCGCCTCCCCCAGGACGAACGCGTCCGGGGCCCGGTCCAGCACGCCGCCCGACGGGTCGTCCGACCCGTCCCGGCGCACCACGTCCCGCTCGGGCACCAGCGCATCCCGCACGACCAGGGCGCACAGGTACAGCGTCCCCAGCACATGGGCGATCACCGCCAGTTGGTACCCCTCAGGCGGCAGCCCACGGTGCTGGTCGCCGCTGCCCGTGTACGCGAGGTACATCCAGATCCCGAGGAAATACAGCACCTCGCACGCCTGCCACACCAGGAAGTCGCGCCACCGCGGCCGGGCCAGGGCCGCCAGCGGGATCAGCCACAGCACGTACTGCGGCGAGTAGACCTTGTTGGTGATCACGAAGGCGGCGACGATCAGGAACGCGATCTGCGCCAGGCGCGGACGCCGCGGCGCGCACAGGACGAGCGCCGCGATGCCGGCGCAGGCCAGCACCATCAGCAGCGTGGCGTACACATTGACGTTGTCGAGCGGGTCCCCGGTGCGCTGGGAGACGACCAGCCAGATGGAGCCGAAGTCGACGGGCCGGTCCCGGCTGAAGGTGTAGAAGGTGAGCCAGCCCTCGCGGATGTGCAGCCCCCCGCGGCTGCTGATCATCACCGGCACGTTCACGACGAGCCAGGCCCCCAGCGCCCCGCCCAGCGCCGTCCCGAAGGCGCGCAGCCGGCCGGCCCGCAGGCACAGCACCAGCAGCGCCCCGAGCAGCAGCACCGGATAGAACTTCGCGGCCGTCGCCAGCCCCAGCAGGATGCCCGCCGCCAGCGGACGGCTGCGCGACCACATCAGGACGCCGGCGGACGTGAGCGCGACCGCGAAGAGATCCCAGTTGACGGTCGCGGTGAGCGCGAAGGCGGGGGCGAGGGCGACCAGCAGGGCGTCCCAGGGGCGGCGGCGGTGCGTACGAGAGACACAGACGGCGACGACCACGGCGCACACCATGAGCATGCCCGCGTTGACCATCCAGTAGATCTGCTCCTGGTGCTGGAGGGATCCGCCGTGCGGGGTGAGCCGGGCGGCGACCTCCATGAAGAGACCGGTGAGGACCGGATACTCCAGGTAGTCCATCCCGTCCGCGGCGCCCGGTATGCGGTCGAAGTACGGAACGACGTTCTCCGCGAAGCCGCGGCCCGCATACAGGTGCGGCATATCGGAGTAGCAGGCGTGGGTGTACTGGGCAGTGGCTTCGAAGAACCAGCCGCCGTTGTAACAGGGCACCTTCTGCACCATGCCGAGGGCAAACATCCCAATGGCGACGAGCGCGATGATCCGCACCGGCGTCCACCAGCTGACCCCGAGCAGCGCCCGGCGCCCGGCCGGCCCGCCGATCAGCTCGCTGCCGGCCGCCGCCACCGCGTCTTCGGCGGTCGGCCGTACGGGCTCGGCCCCCGGATCCCTGCGCACGCTCGTCATGGACCCATCCTGCCGTACGAGCCGGGCGAAGGCCGTGAGGCCCGCCCCCAGAGCCCCGGACGGCAAAGGGGCCCAAGAAGGCCGGGGGAGGGCCGGAGAGGGCCCTGGAGGCTCTGAGAAGGCCCATGCGAGCCAAGACCCGGAGAACACGGCGGCGGCCGCGCCGGAGCGAGTGACGCTCCG
>NZ_JBSFMM010000219.1:0-18055 GCF_053599555.1 Streptomyces sp. NPDC000941 | reverse complement strand
TTGTGTATGCTACAGCGACACGCCGAAACGACGGCGTGTCGCTGTCTCATACTCACCGCAAATGCCGCGGCCTCAGACGTCTCAGACGTCGCCCCGGCTCAGCCACTGCGCGACCTCGGTTGCCCAGTAGGTCAGGACCATGCCCGCCCCCGCCCGCCGTACGGACGTCAGCGTCTCCATGATCGCCCGGTCCCGGTCGATCCACCCATTGGCCGCGGCGGCCTCGACCATCGCGTACTCCCCGGAGATCTGGTACGCGGCGACCGGCACATCCGACTCGTCCGCGATCCGGCGCAGGATGTCCAGGTACGGCAGCGCGGGCTTGACCATCACCATGTCGGCGCCCTCGGCCAGGTCGAGCGCCAGCTCGCGCAGCGCCTCCCGGGCGTTGGCCGCGTCCTGCTGATACGTCTTGCGGTCGCCCTTGAGGGAGGACCCCACGGCCTCGCGGAAGGGCCCGTAGAAGGCCGAGGCGTACTTGGCGGTGTAGGCGAGGATCGACACGTCCTGGCGGCCGATGCCGTCCAGGGCCGCCCGGGCGACCCCGACCTGGCCGTCCATCATTCCGCTCGCGCCCACCACATGGGCCCCCGCGTCCGCCTGCACCCGCGCCATTTCGGCGTAGCGCTCCAGCGTCGCGTCGTTGTCGACCCGGCCCTCGGCGTCGAGCACGCCGCAGTGGCCGTGGTCGGTGTGCTCGTCGAGGCACAGGTCGGACATGACGATCAGTTCGTCGCCGACCTCGGACCGTACGTCCCGCAGGGCGACCTGAAGGATGCCGTCCGGGTCGGTGCCCGGCGTGCCGATCGCGTCCTTCTTGCTCTCCTCCGGCACGCCGAAGAGCATGATCCCGCCGACGCCCGCCTCGACCGCCTCCACGGCGGCCTTCCGCAGCGAGTCGCGGGTGTGCTGGACGACGCCCGGCATCGAGGCCAGCGGCACCGGCTCGGCCGCGCCCTCCAGGATGAAGGCGGGCAGGATCAGCTCGGCCGGGTGCAGCCGGGTCTCGGCGACCATGCGCCGCATGGCCGCGTTCACCCGCAGCCGGCGCGGCCGGGCGCCGGGGAAGCTCCCGTACGGGGTGGGGCCGTGCGAGGTGGAGCCGTGCGGGGCGGAACCAGTACCGCCGTACGTGGTGCTGCTGTCGTGGGTGCTCAAGAGCGTGCCCTCCTCCGTGAACCGGGCCGCCGCTCGCTCGGGCGGGTGACCTGCTCCCCCGCCTGGGTCGCGGCCCGCCGCCGGGCCGCCCCGAACTCCGCCAGCGCCTCGGCCAGCTTGTGCACCGAGGGCTCGGGCGACAGTACGTCCACCCGCAGGCCGTGCTCCTCCGCGGTCTTCGCGGTGGCCGGGCCGATACAGGCGATGACCGTGACGTTGTGCGGCTTGCCCGCGATGCCGACGAGGTTCCGTACGGTCGACGACGAGGTGAAGAGCACCGCGTCGAAACCGCCGCCCTTGATCGCCTCGCGGGTCTCGGCCGGCGGCGGCGAGGCGCGCACGGTGCGGTACGCCGTGACGTCGTCGACCTCCCAGCCCAGCTCGATCAGCCCGGCCACCAGCGTCTCCGTGGCGATATCGGCACGCGGCAGGAAGACGCGGTCGATCGGGTCGAAGACCGGGTCGTACGGCGGCCAGTCCTCCAGCAGCCCGGCCGCGGACTGCTCGCCGCTGGGCACCAGGTCCGGCTTGACCCCGAACTCGATGAGCGACTTGGCAGTCGCCTCGCCCACCGCCGCGACCTTGATCCCGGCGAAGGCGCGGGCGTCGAGCCCGTACTCCTCGAACTTCTCCCGCACCGCCTTGACCGCGTTGACCGAGGTGAAGGCGATCCACTCATAGCGCCCGGTGACCAGGCCCTTGACCGCGCGCTCCATCTGCTGCGGGGTGCGCGGCGGCTCCACGGCGATGGTCGGCACCTCGCTGGGCACCGCGCCGTACGAGCGCAGCTGGTCCGAGAGTGAGGCGGCCTGCTCCTTGGTGCGCGGCACCAGCACATGCCAGCCGAACAGCGGCTTGGACTCGAACCACGCCAGCTGTTCGCGCTGCGCGGCCGCGCTGCGCTCGCCGACGACGGCTATCACCGGCTGGGCGCCCTGCGGCGACGGCAGCACCTTTGCCGCCTTCAGCACCTGCGCGATGGTGCCCAGCGTCGCCGTCCAGGTGCGCTGCCGGGTGGTCGTACCGGCGACGGTGACGGTCAGCGGGGTGTCGGGCTTGCGCCCGGCGGCCACCAGCTCGCCCGCGGCGGCCGCGACCGTCTCCAGGGTCGCGGAGACCACGGCGGTCGCGTCCGAGGAGCCGACCTCGCTCCAGCAGCGGTCGTCGGCCGTACGGGCGTCCACGAAGCGCACATCGGTGCCCTGCGCGTCCCGCAGCGGCACCCCCGCGTACGCGGGCACGCCCACTGCGGCCGCCACGCCCGGCACCACCTCGAAGACGATGCCCTCGGCGGCGCACGCGACCATCTCGTCGGCGGCGTATCCGTCCAGGCCAGGGTCGCCCGCGACCGCGCGGACGACCCGCTTGCCGCTCCGCGCGGCGCCCATGACAAGATTGGCCGTGTCCCTGAGTAGGGCCACGTCGGCGGTGCTTGACGACGCGTCAGCTCTCGCCTGCTCCGGTGCGCCCTGAGCGTCCGCGGCCACGCCCGGCCTGACGTGCGTACGTACCACGTCGAGCACTTGTGGATCGGCGATCAGTACATCAGCGGCGCCTAGTGCCTCCACGGCACGCAACGTCAGCAGGCCTGGATCTCCCGGGCCGGCACCGAGGAAGGTGACGTGCCCGTGTCCGGGTGGGTGGTTAGGGGCGTTGGGGTTCAATGTGCTCGCTCCCCCATAAGACCGGCCGCACCCTTCGCAAGCATCTCGGCGGCGAGCTCATGTCCCATGAGCCGGGCCGCCTCCTCGCCAGGCGCCGCGGGAACGGGACCGGTGGTGGACAGCTGCACCAGCGAGGAGCCGTCGGTGGTGCCGACGACGCCACGCAGGCGCATTTCGGTGGCAGCCTGACCGTCGCCCAGCAGGTCGGCCAGCGCACCCACAGGTGCGCTGCAGCCGGCCTCCAGGGCGGCGAGCAGGGATCGCTCGGCGGTCACGGCGACCCGGGTGAGCGGGTCGTCGAGCTCGGCGAGCTGAGCAGCGAGCGCCGCGTTGGCGGCGGCGCACTCGACTGCCAGTGCCCCCTGACCGGGGGCGGGCAGGATGTGGTCGGCGTCCAGGATCTCGGTCGCCTCGTCGAGCCGTCCCAGACGGCTCAGGCCGGCGGCGGCCAGCACCACCGCGTCCAGCTCCCCCGAGCGGACGTAGCCGATACGGGTGTCGACGTTGCCGCGGATCGGCACGGTCTCGATCCGCAGCCCCAGCGAGCGCGCCCAGGCGCGCAGCTGGGAGGTGCGGCGCGGGGAGCCGGTGCCTATCCGGGCGCCGGGCGGAAGCTCGGCGAAGGTGAGGCCGTCGCGGGCGATCAGCGCGTCGCGCGGGTCCTCGCGGGTCGGCAGCGCGGCCAGGACCAGGCCCTCGGGCTGCGCGGTCGGCAGGTCCTTCAGCGAGTGGACGGCGAAGTCGATCTCGCCGCGCAGCAGCGCCTCGCGCAGCGCGGTGGCGAAGACGCCCGTGCCGCCGATCTGCGCAAGGTCCTCGCGCGAGACGTCCCCGCGCGTCGTGATCTCCACGAGCTCGACGGGACGTCCGGTGACGCGGCGCACGGCGTCCGCTATCTGCCCGGACTGGGCCATGGCCAGCGCGGAGCGCCGGGTGCCGAGCCGCAGCGGCGCGGATGCACCGGAGGCGGCGGGGGTGCTGGAGGCGGCGGGGGTGTGTGCCCGGCCGGAGGCGGCGGGGGGTGTCGCGTTCATGCCCGGCCTCTCTTCGGGTCGTTCGGTACGGCCGCGGCGCCGGGCCGGCCGGTGTCGCCGCCGTTCGGGCGGGTGCCGTTCGTATCGGCCCGGCTGACGGCGGCCACCGCCTGCGGGTCGAGGTCGAACAGCTCACGCAGCGCGTCCGCATACCCGGCGCCGCCGGGCGTGCTCGCGAGCTGCTTGACCCGCACGGTGGGCGCGTGCAGCAGCTTGTCGACGACGCGGCGCACGGTCTGGGTGATCTCGGCGCGCTGTCTTTCGTCGAGGTCGGGGAGGCGCCCGTCGAGCCGGGCGATCTCGCCGGCGACCACATCTGCCGCCATGGTACGCAGCGCGACCACGGTCGGCGTGATGTGCGCGGCGCGCTGAGCTGCCCCGAAGGCGGAAACCTCGGAGGAGACGATGGCCCGGACCTGGTCGACGTCGGCGGCCATCGGGCCCGCCGACGTAGTCGGCTGATCGGACACTGTCGCCGCGGCCTCGGCCAGCGACTCGATGTCCACCAGGTGCAGCCCGGCGACGCGGTGCGCCGCCGCGTCGATGTCGCGCGGCATCGCCAGGTCGAGCAGCGCGACGGTCTCCGCCGCGCCCGGCCCGACGGCGCCCGCCGCCCGGTGCTCCGCGCGCCGGTCGAGGGCTTCGCGCAGCATGTCGGCGGTCAGTACCAGGCCGGTCGCGCCCGTACAGGAGACGACGATGTCGGCGTAGGGCAGCTCGTCCGCGACACGATCCCGCGGCACAGCACGGGCGATCAGCGGACGACCGGCGGCAGAGCCGTCCTCGCGCGGGGCACCGGCGACGGCATCCGCACCGGCGTTCTGCCCGGCCAGGGACTCCGCGAGGCGCCGCGCCCGATCCAACGTCCTGTTGGCGATCACCAGTTCGGCAACACCGGCACGCGCGAGCGTGGTCGCGGCCAGCGAGGACATCGAGCCCGCCCCGATCACCAGGGCACGCCGCCCCGACGCCCAGTCCGCCACCGGCGTGGTGCCCCCGGCCAGCTGTTCGAAGCCGAAGGTGACGAGCGACTGACCGGCCTTGTCGATACCGGTCTCGCTGTGGGCCCGCTTGCCGACCCGCAGCGCCTGCTGGAACAGATCGTTCAGCAGTCGGCCCGCGGTGTGCAGCTCCTGCCCCAGCGCGAGCGCGTCCTTGATCTGGCCGAGGATCTGGCCCTCGCCGACGACCATCGAGTCCAGCCCGCAGGCCACCGAGAACAGGTGGTGGACGGCCCGGTCCTCGTAGTGGACGTACAGATACGGAGTGAGCTCGTCGAGGTCGACCCCGGTGTGCTGGGCGAGCAGCGTGGACAGCTCGGCGACCCCGGCGTGGAACTTGTCCACGTCCGCGTACAGCTCGATGCGGTTGCAGGTGGCCAGCACGGCGGCCTCGGTGGCGGGCTCGGCCACGAGGGTGTCCTGCGCCAGCTTGGCCGGCTCCTCGCCCACCAGGGAGGCGCGCTCCAGCACGCTCACCGGCGCGGTGCGATGACTCAGTCCGACGACGAGAAGGCTCATGCCGGCATCACGGCGGGCACATCCCCGTCAGGTCCCTGGCGACCGTTGTCCTGGCGACCGTTGTCGGTGCCCGCGCCCGGCGCCGCGCGGTGCGGGGCGAGCGGGGCCGGCGCCGCCGCGGCGGCCCCCGGCGTTTCCTGGGCGGACGACTGGGCGGCCGGCTGCGCGCTCGCCGCCGCCTCGTCGGGCGCGCCCGTCTCCTCGCCCGCCTTGCGCTGCTCGTGGAAGGCGAGGATCTGCAGCTCGATCGACAGGTCGACCTTGCGTACGTCCACCCCGTCCGGCACCGAGAGCACGGTGGGGGCGAAGTTGAGGATCGAGGTGACCCCGGCGGCCACCAGCCGGTCGCAGACCTGCTGGGCCGCGCCGGCAGGGGTGGCGATGACGCCGATCGACACGCCGTTGTCGGTGATGATCTGCTCGAGCTCGTCGGTGTGCTGCACCGCGATGCCCGCGACCGGCTTGCCGGTCATCGCCGGGTCGGCGTCGATCAGCGCGGCGACCCGGAAGCCGCGGGAGGCGAAGCCGCCGTAGTTGGCGAGCGCCGCGCCGAGGTTACCGATACCGACGATCACAACCGGCCAGTCCTGGGTGAGGCCCAGCTCACGCGAGATCTGGTAGACGAGGTATTCCACGTCGTAACCGACCCCGCGGGTGCCGTACGACCCGAGGTAGGAGAAGTCCTTGCGCAGCTTGGCCGAATTGACCCCGGCCGCGGCCGCGAGCTCCTCCGAGGAGACCGTGGGCACCGAGCGCTCGGAGAGCGCGGTCAGCGCACGGAGATACAGCGGAAGCCGGGCGACGGTGGCCTCGGGGATCCCTCGGCTTCGGGTCGCCGGTCGGTGAGTTCGGCCAGTTGCCACGGTGCTCCTGCGGGTAGAGCGGGGCTGCGGGCGTCCGTATGTTTCAGGACGTCCCCATCAACAGCAGGCTATGTCTTTGTGAACGCGTGCACAAAGATGGTGTCCGCTTTGTCCGAGCAAAGTGACCGGTGTCACGCATCTATTCGACCTGCTCGTGGAACCACAACAGGTGTCACACCGTTCCCGGCGGCCACATCCGCGCGGCCGGGACGCCGACGGGAGCACGGGCCCTCACTCCTCACCGCTCGCCCCCAGGACAGAGCACAGACAGCAGCACAGACAGCAACAAATCGCCCACTATGGTAATCGACGGCGCGGGGCACAATGGCGGACATGAGCCCGCTGCTGCGCCGCACCCCGCGCAAGAACCCCGCCGAACGCACGGTCACGCTGATCGGCAAGCCCGACTGCCATCTGTGCGAGGACGCCGAGGCCGTGGTCGCGAAGGTCTGCGGCGAGCTGGGCGCGTCCTGGGAGAAGAAGGACATCACCCAGGACGAGGAGCTCTACCGTAAGTACTGGGAGCAGATCCCGGTGGTCCTCGTCGACGGCGCACAGCACGACTTCTGGCGGGTGAACCCGGATCGGCTCCGGAAGGCGCTGCGCGGCTGAGCGGGCGCCCGCGCCCAGCCCCCGCCCCGGGCTGCTCCGCAGCCCTTCCGCAGCCCTTCCGCAGCCCTTCCGCAGCCCTTCCGGACCCGTTCCGTATCCGTTCCGCATCCGGGAAGTCGGCGCGGCTGAATCGTCCCGACACCCGGCCGTAACGGGATGCGGGGAATGGCTGGCTATGCTCAGCCCATGGCCGCATTGGGATGGTTCACCCGTCGTCGACACCTCGCCACCGAAGCGAGCGTCCTCGCCGGAGAAGCCTCGGCCGAGGCCGCGCGCAAGTCCTCGGCCCAGACGCCCCCGCTCCCCGAGGCCCCCGAGGCGCCTGAGCCGGAGTTCCCCGTCGTCGGGGACGAGCGGGCGGCCGCCTTCTTCGACCTGGACAACACGGTCATGCAGGGCGCCGCCCTGTTCCACTTCGGCCGCGGCCTCTACAAGCGCCATTTCTTCCGCAAGCGCGAGCTGGCCCGTTTCGCCTGGCAGCAGACCTGGTTCCGGCTGGCCGGCGTCGAGGACCCGGCCCATATGGAGGACGTGCGCAGCAGCGCCCTGTCCATCGTCAAGGGCCACCGGGTCTCGGAGCTGATGACGATCGGCGAGGAGATCTACGACGAGTACATGGCCGACCGCATCTGGCCAGGCACCCGCGCCCTCGCCCAGGCCCACCTCGACGCCGGACAGCGGGTCTGGCTGGTGACCGCCGCCCCGGTGGAGACCGCGACGATCATCGCCCGGCGGCTGGGCCTGACCGGTGCGCTCGGCACCGTGGCCGAGTCGGTCGGCGGGGTGTACACGGGCAAGCTGGTCGGCGAACCGCTGCACGGGCCGGCCAAGGCCGAGGCGGTACGGGCGCTGGCGGCGGCCGAGGGCCTTGACCTGTCACGCTGCGCCGCGTACAGCGACTCCTCGAACGACATTCCGATGCTGTCGATCGTCGGCCATCCGTACGCGGTGAACCCCGACGGGCGGCTGCGCAAGCACGCGCGCGAGCACGGCTGGCGGCTGCGCGACTACCGTACGGGCCGCAAGGCCGCCAAGATCGGCATCCCGGCGGCGGCCGGGGTCGGCGCGGTGGCGGGCGGCACGGCGGCCGCCGTGGCCCTGCACCGCCGCCGCCGCTTCTGACACCGCCGCTTCTTACACCGCCGCTTCTGACACAGCCGCCTCTGACGCCGGCACCTCTGACACGGCGAGGCTGACGCCGCCGCCTCTGACGCCGCGTGGGCCACGCCGCGTGGCTGACGCGGCGTGGCTGACGCGGCGTGGCTGACGCGGCACCCAGCCGTCACCCTGCGGCCTCGGCCTTCACCCTTGACCGCTTGCGCCGACACCCGACCACTCGCGCCGGGCGATGACCGTCCGTGATGACGGCCCCCGGCGCGCCACCCCGCCCCCGGAGCGTCATCGGCTGACCACGGCCGCGCCCGGCCGGTCAATCCCGGTTTCCCGCCCCACAAGGCTCCGGCCTGCCCTCTTACCGCCTCTTTTGCACAACACGCCACGAAATCGCGCAGACCCCGACACTTACCGGTCAAGAGCCTTACTGCATTCGATACTTGATCGGTCATCAACCCATAACGGAGCAGACTGAAACGATGATTTGGACAACTGGGTGTAGCGTTGCCTGTACGAAGCGTTATTCTCCTTAGACGCAAATCGGTACCCACGCGTCCCTACGGCGGGTGAACGGTCCCGTACTGCACGTGATGGAAGCTCTGCCTCTGGGAGTCCCGTGTACCCACACGTCGGGGTTGACGCCTCGGGCCTGGCTACGCTGCGCGCAACGGTCCTCGACTGTCTGCGCGGCTTCGTCCCCACCGCGTATGCCGTCCCCGCCCTCGCCACACCCATGCCGTCCGTCGCTGTCGGCGCCGACGGCGCGGCCGGCCCCGCCAGCTCCTGCTATGCCCTGGCCGACGGCGGCGCGGCGGTCGGCAGACGCTCCCGCGGCGGCACGTCCACCGCCCGCCGCCCCAGCGCGGACAGCGACAGCCGCCGCATGATGGACCTCGTCGAGCGCGCCCAGGCGGGCGAGGCCGAGGCCTTCGGCCGGCTGTACGACCAGTACGCCGACACCGTCTACCGCTATATCTACTACCGCGTAGGCGGCCGGGCCACGGCCGAAGACCTCACCAGCGAGACGTTCCTGCGGGCGCTGCGCCGCATCGGCACGTTCACCTGGCAGGGCCGTGACTTCGGCGCCTGGCTGGTGACCATCGCCCGCAATCTGGTCGCCGACCACTTCAAATCCAGCCGCTTCCGGCTGGAGGTCACCACCGGCGAGATGCTCGACGCCAATGAGGTCGAGCGCTCCCCTGAGGACTCCGTCCTGGAATCCCTCTCCAACGCTGCGCTGCTCCAGGCCGTGCGCAAGCTCAACCCGCAGCAGCAGGAGTGTGTGACGCTGCGCTTCCTCCAGGGCCTGTCCGTCGCCGAGACCGCCCGCGTCATGGGGAAGAACGAAGGCGCGATCAAGACCCTCCAGTACCGGGCCGTCCGTACCCTGGCCCGGCTCCTCCCCGAGGACGCCCGCTGACCCTGGGTGGTGGCGCCACCACGCCCCGTCCGATCATCGGGAGGGCGTAACCCTGGTGCTGCGCCGCTCGTTGAGGAGGATGCAGGCTCCTTGCGGTCACGCCCTTCCATAGACACCCCACTCGTTCGGGTGGAAAGGCATGCGGCGTGCAACCTTCCAGGTGTCCTGGGGAGTGGACCGTCATGACGAGAGGAGGTGCCGCCTGTGATCGCGAACGTATCGGCGCACCGGCGGGCTCACGCCTTCGCCAAGGCCCTGGAGGCCCTGGAGGCCCTGGAGAAGGACAGCCGCCAGGATTCCCAGGGCGCGGCGGGGGCCGAGCAGCCCGGCTCTTCGGCCGACAGCGCGGAGCACAGACGGCTGCTGGCCCTGACGAGCGGGCTCGGCGAGTTGCCGGCACCGAAGCTGGATCCCGAGGTCCGGGTCACCCAGCGGGCCCAGCTGGTCGCCGCCATGGAAGCGGCCTTCGCCGAGGGCGCGCCCCAGGTGCCCGGGCAGCGGCCGCCCCGCGCCCGCCGGACGACGCCCCTCAGCAGACTGCGCCCCCGCTCCCGCTGGTCCAAGGGGCTGGCCGCCGGAGGGCTCACGGTCGGGGTGGCGGCGGGCGCGTTCGGCGGCGTCGCCGCGGCCAGCTCCGACGCTCTGCCCGGTGACACCCTCTATGGCTTCAAGCGCGGCATAGAGGATCTGAAGCTCGAGATGGCCGACGACGACGCGGATCGCGGCCGGCTGTATCTGGACCAGGCGTCGACCCGGATGAGCGAGGCGCGCCGGCTGATGGAGCGGGGCCGCTCGGGCGATCTGGACCATGAATCGCTGAGCGAGATCCGCAAGGCCCTCGCCGGGATGCGCCATGACGCCTCCGAGGGCCACCGGCTGCTGCACAAGGTCTATGAGCGGGACGGCTCGCTCGGCCCCATGCGGACGCTGTCGTCCTTCTCCCGCTCCCACCGCGACGGCTGGTCCCGGCTGCGCGAGAAGCTGCCCGTCCAGCTCATGGACGTGGGGGACGAGGTGAGCTCGGTGTTCGACGCCATAGACCAAGAGGTCGGTCCGCTGCAGTCCCTGCTGCCCGCCTCCCGCGACGGCCGGGACAACACCGGTCATTCGGTGGTCGAGCCACCCGAGCGGACCACCACGGGCGGTTCCAACATTCCGGCGCCCGCCGTGACCACGCCGAGCGCCCCCCGCCCCAGCGGGGACGACACCCGGCCGCACCCCTCGGCGCCGTCCCACCTCGAGGACGGCGGCCTCATCGGCGGCGCCGGCGATCTGCTGGATCCACCGACGGGCGAGCCGACACCGCTCCCGTCCTCCGGCAAGGGCGACCCGGGCACCAAACCGACCCAGCCGGAGATCACCATCCCGCCACTGCTGCCCGACCTGCTGCCGGGCCTCGGCATCGACGGCGACGGGAAGTAGACAGGAAGTAGGGGCGCGTACGACGGAGGCGGCGCCCGGCGTTCCCCATGGAACCCGGGCGCCGCCTGAGAAAGCGCTCAGAAAGCGCTCAGAAAAAGACAGACCGCCGCTGCACCAGCAGCTTGTAGAGCGTGTGCTGGATCGTCTCGCGTACCTGGTCGGTCAGGTTGAACATCAGCATCGGGTCGTCCGCCGCCTCCGGCGGATACGAGTCCGTCGGGATCGGCTCACCGAACTGGATCGTCCACTTCGTCGGCAGCGGCACTCCGCCGAGCGGCCCCAGCCAGGGGAAGGTCGGCGTGACCGGGAAGTATGGGAAGCCCAGCAGCCGCGCGAGCGTCTTCGCGTTCCCGATCATCGGGTAGATCTCCTCGGCGCCGACGATCGAGCACGGCACGATCGGCGCCCCGGCGCGCAGCGCCGTCGAGACAAAGCCGCCCCGCCCGAAGCGCTGCAGCTTGTACCGCTCGGAGAACGGCTTGCCGATCCCCTTGAAGCCCTCCGGCATCACCCCGACCACCTCGCCGCGCTCCAGCAGCAGCTGGGCGTCCTCGGCGCACGCCAGCGTATGCCCGAGCTTGCGCGCCAGCTCGTTGATGACCGGCAGTACGAAGACCAGGTCGGCCGCGAGCAGCCGCAGATGGCGGTCCGCCGGGTGGTGGTCGTGGACCGCGACCTGGAGCATCAGCCCGTCCAGCGGCAGCACCCCGGAGTGGTTGGCGACGACGAGCGCGCCCCCGCTGTCCGGGATGTTCTCGATGCCCTTCACCTCGACCCGGAAGTATTTCTCGTACATCGGGCGCAGCAGTGACATCAGCACCTGGTCGGTCAGGTCCTCGTCATAGCCGAAGTCGTCGACCTCGTACTCCCCCGTGACCCGGCGGCGCAGAAAGCTCAGGCCGTGCGCCAGCCGCCGCTCCCAGCCGCCCGCGGGGGCGCCGCCTCCCGGCGAGTCGTGGGGCGGCAGCGGCGGCGTCGTGGCGGCCGCCGCGAGCGTCTCCGCCCGCTGGTCGCGCTCCTCGTCGCGCTGCTGCGGTACGGGCTTGAGCGGGCCCTGGGCGGCCCGGTGCGCACGCCCCTGCCGCTGCCCCTTGCGCCGGGACCGCGGCTCCTCACCGAACGGAATGACCTTGGCATCCGCCATGGTGGTTGCGCTCCTCAATTCTGGGCGGCGCCGCGGGCGGGCAGCAGCCCGGCGAGCCGGTCGACGGTACGGGCGAGGCTCTCGGGCGGGAGCAGCCCGGGCCCGCGGCTGCGGGCGTAGTCGGCGAAGGCGCCGGCCGTGGAGTATCGGGGCTCGAAGCCCAGCGTCTCGCGCATCTGATTGGTGGCGACGACGCGGCCGTGCGTGAGCAGCCGGATCTGCTCGGGCGAGAAGTCGGTGATCGCGACGGAGCGCAGCGCGGTACGGGCCCATCTCAGGGTCGGCAGCAGCAGCGGGAGCGTCGGGCGGCCGAGCCGCCGGGCGGCCTGTGAGAGCAGCAGCACACCGTCGCCCGCGATATTGAAGGTGCCGCTGTTGAGCGTGCCCCGGGACGGCTCGGAGGCGGCGATCCGCAGCACCTCGATGGCGTCTTCCTCGTGGACGAACTGCAGCCGCGGGTCGTAGCCGATGACGGTGGGCAGCACGGGCAGCGCGAAGTACTCGGCGAGGGGCGAGTCCGCGCAGGGCCCCAGGATGTTGGCGAAGCGCAGCACGCAGACCGCCACATCGGGGCGGCGCCGGGCGAAGCCCCGTACATACCCCTCGACCTCGACGGCGTCCTTGGCGAAGCCGCCGCTGGGGAGCGATTTGGGCGGGGTGGTCTCGCTGAAGACGGCGGGGTCGCGGGGCGCGGAGCCGTACACATTGGTGCTGGACTTGACCACGAGCCGCTGGACCGACGGCGCCTTCTGGCACGCGCCGAGCAGCTGCATGGTGCCGATGACGTTGGTCTCCTTGACCGAGGTGCGGCTGCCGCGCCCGCCGAGCGGGGTGCCGTTGATGTCCATGTGGACGACGGTGTCGACGCCGGTCTCGGCGAGCAGCTTCCCGATCGCGGGGTGGCGGATGTCGGCACGTACGAAGTCGGCCCCGCCGAGGTGGTGTTCGGGGGTGACGGCGTCCACGCCGATCACCCGGGCGACATCGGGCTCGCGCTGTATGCGCCGTACGAAGCGGCCCCCCAGGCGGCGTGCGACTCCGGTGACGAGCACGACCTTTCCCAAGATCAGCGCCTTCCTTCCCACCCTCGTGCGAGCTGGGCCGAGGCGAACACCGTAGCCGCTGGATGTTGCCCTGTGATGACCACTCGCCGCACGTTACGAGGTTTTAGGACGAGGGTCCGGCGGCGCTGGGAACCCCCGTGTGCACGCGCCGCAGCCCTCCCACCGACGGTGGAAGGGCTGCGGGACGAACACAGCGTCGCTTGCTTACTTCTTGTTGCGACGCTGGACGCGCGTGCGCTTGAGCAGCTTGCGGTGCTTCTTCTTCGCCATCCGCTTGCGCCGCTTCTTGATAACAGAGCCCACGACTACCCTCGCTCACTTCGATTCACTCGGTGCGGGGCGTCCGAGCCCACACGACCTACATCGGGCCAGCCTACCCGGCGCCGAGCGAAGCGCGTAATCCGAGGGGCGCCCTGGCCCCTGCCGTCAGGCACGTCCGGGCCTGGCCCCGTCCGGGACCTGGGGCCCGTCCGGGCCTAGGCGGACTCCACCCCCACATAGGACTCGCGGAGATACTCATGAACCGCCTGCTCTGGGACCCGGAAGGACCTGCCCACCCGGATCGCCGGCAGATGACCGCTGTGCACCAAGCGGTACACGGTCATCTTGGACACTCGCATCACCGAGGCGACTTCCGCCACGGTCAGAAACTGAACCTCGTTCAGAGGCCTTTCGCCAGCAGCCATGACACACCTGAACCTTCCGCACATGTCGGGCACCGGCTTCCCCTCCGGTGACTCCTGCTCGCATGCGCGCTCCTCACCAGATTAGGGGCGCGTGATACGAGTGGGGAAGAGGAGTAGCGATCGGACGCCTACTGTGACAGACACGCCCGATTGAGTACATAGCGAGTAATCGGTCGGTAGTAAGCGGACCGCACAGCGTCGTCAAGCGGAACCGCCACCGACACCCGCCCCTCCGCCTGGCCGACGAACGGCGCGGGGTCGTCGGCGTCCGCCAGGCCGATGGCCTCAAACCCCAGCTGACCTGCCCCGCAGACCCATCCGTGGTCCCCGATGATCAACCCGGGGAGGGGGCCGCCGCGGTCGGCGGCGCAGCCGAGGACCACCCGAACCGGGAGCGGTGAATGACTGTGGCAACCCGGGTCGCGAGCCCCGTTTCGCGCGCCGGGTTCCCGCACCATCGCGACTCCTCGTACGTAGACGATGTTGTAGGTACGTACGCCGAATTGGGTCGTTATGTCGATACATCTATTCTGCGCGGGGGTGAGAACAGGGCAGCCGGCCGCCGAGAGCGCCGCCGCCAACGAGGCGTAGAACCCGAGGAGGCGGTGCGGATGCCCGGTCCCGAGCAGCACCGGCGCGCCCTCGGCGGCGGCCGCGGCCAGCCGCTCCGCGAAGGCGTCGAGGGCGGCGATGGTCAGATCGGGATCGATCACATCCTGACCCGAGGTGAGCGCCGGATTGGCCGAAACCCCGCATTTGTCGCTCATGAGGCGAAGTAACTCCGGGAAGGACCAGTCATGTTCGGGCTCGATACCGAGCAGCACCCGGGGGTCGCGGGCGGCGAAGAGCCGGTAGCTGCGCAGGCTCCGCTCCCGGCTCGTGGCCACCGGCCCGGCGAGCCGCGCCGCCAGCAGATGCGCACGCAGCGCGGCGGTACTCAACACGCCACCGATGCTGACGGATCACCGCGACCGCGGGCCGGAGAACGGCGAGAGTTGCCACGGTTGGCCTAACGGCGCCCGGGGCCGGGGCCCGGGGCCCGGGTGTTCCAGGGCAGCAGGGCCCGGGCGTTACGGGACGGCAGCGCCCAGCGCCCGGTCGTCTCAGGGCAGCAGCGCGTGATGAGGGAAGACCGCCCGGCGGGTCGCGAGGATCGCCTGGTCCAGCCTGTCCCCCGGGTCGTACCCCCCGTCCCCGAAGTCCCGCCACTGCGGCGACCGCCCGTCGGTCATCCGCCGCGGCGCCGACTGCCGGGTCCGCCGGTACACCTCGTGCCCCCACTCCTCCGGCACCTCCGCCTCCGGCGCCACCGGCCGCCCGGCGGCGATCGCCACCAGATGCGTCCACGTCCTGGGCACCACGTCCACCACCGCGTACCCGCCGCCGCCCAGCGCGATCCACCGCCCGTCCGCGTGCTCATGGGCCAGCTCATGACAGCTCTCCGCGACCGCGCGCTGTGCGTCCACGGTCACCGCGAGATGCGCCAGCGGATCCTCCACATGCGTATCCGCGCCGTGCTGTGTCACCAGCACCTGCGGCCGGAACGCCGCCAACAGCTCCGGCACCACCGCGTGATACGCCCGCAGCCACCCCGCGTCCCCGGTTCCGGCCGGCAGCGCCACATTCACCGCACCGCCCGGCGCCCGCTCCCCGCCCGTCTCCTCCGGCCATCCGGTCTGCGGGAACAGGGTCCTCGGGTGCTCGTGCAGCGACATGGTGAGCACCCGCGGGTCGTCCCAGAACGCCGCCTGCACCCCGTCCCCGTGGTGCACGTCCACATCCACGTACGCGACCCGCTCCGCACCCATCTCCAGCAGCCGCGCGATCGCGAGCGCCGCGTCGTTGTACACACAGAACCCGGCGGCCCCACCCGGCATCGCATGATGCAGCCCACCGGAGAAGTTCACGGCGTGCAGCGCGTCCCCGCGCCATACGCTCTCCGCCGCGGCGACCGACTGGCCGGCGATCAGCGCCGATGCCTCGTGCATTCCGGCGAAGGCCGGATCGTCGATGGTGCCAAGACCGTACGAACCGTCCGCCGAGGCCGGATCGGCCGACGCCCGCCGCACCGCCTCGATGTAGTCCTGGCGGTGCACCAGCCGCAGCGTGGACTCCCCGGCGGGCTTTGCCGCGACCACCTCGACGGCGCGGTCGAGCCCGAACGCCTCCACCAGACGCATGGTCAACGCCAGACGGACCGGGTCCATCGGATGTCCGGCGCCAAAGTCGTACGCCGTCAGACCCTCATCCCACATCAACTGTGCGCGACCGCTCATGTCCATCACCGTACCGGGCAGGAGTGGGCGCAAACGACCTCGCGTACCACAGCGTCGCGAGCACCAGCGCCATGGGCACCAGCATCGCCCCCCGGTAATTCCATGCGCCGCCCAATGCGCCGACAAGCGGGGAGCCGATCAGAAAACCCACGTAATTGAAGATATTGAGGCGCGCGATCGCGGCGTCCGACGCCCCCGGGAACAGCCGCCCGGCGGCCGCGAAGGTCTGCGGCACCAGCACACACAGCCCCAGCCCCAGCAGCGTGAACCCCAGCATCCCCACCCACGCCCCGGGCGCCACCGCGACGACCGCGAACCCGCCCGAGGCGAGCAGAGTGCCGACCCGCACGACGGCGACCGCGCCGAAGCGGCGCACCCCGAGGTCGCCGAAGGTGCGGCCGAGAAGGGCGGTGACCATATAGACGTTGTACGGGACGGTGGCCAGCTGCTCGGAGCTGTGCAGCACGTCCTCCAGGTACTTGGCGCTCCAGTTGGAGACCGTCGAGTCACCGATATAGGCGAACGACATCACGAGGCAGAGTGGCAGCAGCAGTTTCATGCCGACGGCGGCGGACGCCTGCTCGTCCTCCGGGCTCTCCCCCTGCTTCCTGTCCTTTTCCTGTTGCCCCGTTTCCTGTTGCCCCGCTCGATCCACGTACCAGCGGCTGGCGAACAGCGCGACCGGCACAAGCGTCGCAACAAGCGGCGCGTACAGCACGGGCAACGACACATCCCAGTGCGCGCCCGCCCACGCCAGCGACGCCCCGCCGATCCCGCCCAGGCTGTACGCGGCATGGAAGCCGAGCATGATGCTCCGCCCGTACGCATGCTGCAGGGTGACGCCGAGCATGTTCATCGACGCGTCGAGGGCACCGACGGAGAGCCCGAAGACCGCGAGCGCGAGGGCGAGCTGCCACAGCGCCGTACCCGACCCGGCCGTGAGCAGCGCGACGGAGACCACCGGCTGGGCCCAACGCAGCACCAGCCCCGGCCGCACCCGCTTGACCAGGTGCTCCGTCCCGACGCTGCCCACACCCGCGAGGATCGGAACCGCGGCGAGGAACGCGGGCAGCAGCCCGTCGGACACCCCATACCGGTCCTGCAGCGCGGGTATTCGGGTCACCAGCAGAGCAAAGACCGCGCCCTGGACGAAGAAACTGACGGCCAGCGAGGCCCGGCCGTGCCGCAGCCGCGGGGTCGGGCGCGTATCTGTCATGGCCGAGGAGCGTACGGCCCCACGCCATATTAGGCGAGATCAGGCGAGCAATTGCGGAAGTTCTGCCATCTTCGCGAAACGGGCGTGGGCGCTGGCGAGCTTGGCGGCCGGCGTCATCGCCGTAAATCCGTACACATCCATCCCGGCGGCGATGGCGGCCTGCACACCCAGCGGACTGTCCTCGACAACCGCACACCGCTCCGGCGGCACCCCCATCGTCCGCGCCGCATGCAGAAACAGATCCGGCGCGGGCTTGCCCCTCCCCACATCCTCGGAGCTGAAGATGCGCTGCTCGTCAAAGAGTCCATACAGCTCGGTCTTCCGCAGCGCGACGCGTATGCGCTCATGGCTTCCGGAGGAGGCGACACAGTACGGAACGCCGTCCGCGTTCAGCTTCTCCAGGACGTCGGCTACGCCTGTGACAGGCTCCAGTTCCCGGCGGAAGGCGTCGAACACGCGGCGGTGGAAGGTCGCGTCGAAGTCGGCGGGCAGCCGGCGGCCGGTGCGCTCGAGGACCAGCTCATGGATCCGGTGCATGGCCGACCCCATGTAGTCCCGTATGGAGTCTTCGTAGGTGGTGGGGTGGCCCAACTCCGTCAGATAGGCGGCGAGGTGCCGATTGGAGATCGGCTCGCTGTCGACGAGCACGCCGTCGTTGTCGAAGATGACCAGGTCGTAGCGCATGCCGCTCAGACTACTCGGGCAGTGCCCGGGAAAAAGAAAAAAGCCCGGCCGGGAGCATGGCTCCCAACCGGGCTTTTATCAAAGATTGTTCGGCGGTGTCCTACTCTCCCACAGGGTCCCCCCTGCAGTACCATCGGCGCTGAAAGGCTTAGCTTCCGGGTTCGGAATGTAACCGGGCG
>NZ_JBSFMM010000218.1:0-18191 GCF_053599555.1 Streptomyces sp. NPDC000941 | reverse complement strand
GCATGCCCTGCGCGCCGCCGGTGAACTCGCCGACGGCGCGCTGCCGATCATGTCAGGACCGCGCACCCTGGCCGAGTACACCGTCCCCACCCTCACCCGCCACGCCGAGGCCGCCGGCCGCCCGGCGCCCCGGGTGGCCGTGATCGTCTCCGGCGTCGTGACCGCCGACGTGGCAGGCGCCCGTGCCCGCGCCGAGCGGAACATGGCCCCCTATAAGAACCTCCCCGCCTACCGCGCCGCCCTGGACCGCGAGGGCATCGACAACCCCGTCGACCTCGTCGCGATCGGCGACGAGGAGCTGCTGGCAGCCCAAGTGGCCGCGTACTTCGAGGCGGGCGCCACCGAACTCGTGTACACCCAGACCGCGATCGGCTCCCCCGAGGACGAGCGCCGCACCTGGAAACTCCTCGGCGAGCTGGCGGCGCGGGGCTGACCCCGGCCGCCGCCCAGGCGGAAAACATTGGCGGACCTGCGCAACCCCTCGGCATCATGTCCGGATGCTGATCAGGGAAGCCACACCGCGGGACTGGCCCGCCATCTGGCCCTTCTTCCACGGGATCGTCGCCGCGGGGGAGACCTTCACCTATCCGCTCGACCTCGGCGAGGAACAGGGCCGAGACTGGTGGCTCCTCGAGCCGCCGAACCGTACGGTCGTCGCCGTGGACGAGGCGGGCGCGGTCCTCGGTACGGCGAAGATGAACAACAACCACATGGGCAACGGCGCGCACATCGCGAGCGCCAGCTACATGGTCGACCCGGCTCACTCCGGACAGGGCGTGGGCCGGGCGCTGTGCGCGTACTCACTGGACTGGGCCCGGGCGGCGGGCTTCCGCCGGATGCAGTTCAACGCGGTCGTGGAGACCAACGTGCACGCGGTGCGGCTCTACCGGTCGCTCGGCTTCGAGGTGCTGGGCACGCTCCCGGAAGGCTTCCACCACCCGGCGAAGGGATACGTGGGGCTGCACATCATGCACCGCGCCCTGTGAAGCGCGGGCCTCGGCCCGACGCCGTGCCGCTCAGCCGGCGTCGCGCCGCTGCTGGGCCTCGATCCGGCGCAGTACGGACTCCAGATGTGCCTCGGAGGCGGCCCGGGCCGCCTCCGGGTCGCGGGCCTCGATGGCCCGCAGGATGGCCTGGTGCTCCTCGATGGTCGACCGCCGGCGGGCGGCGGACAGCGGAGAGGAGCGCCGCCCCGGCTCGCCGATCTCGTACACCCGGTCGAGCAGGCGCAGCAGCAGGGGATTGCGGGTGTACTGCGCGATGGCGCGGTGGAAGGTGCGGTCCAGGTCGGTGAACTCCTGTCGCGACGGCTCGCGCCGCATCGCGTCGAGGAGGGCGTGGAGCTGGACGATGTCGGCGGGCGTCGCGCGCGTCGCCGCCCGTGCGGTCACCGACGGTTCGATGCATGCGCGGACCTCCATGACCTGGAGGAGTTCGGCCGTGGCGTCGAGGCCCGCGGCCAGGACATCGCCGCGCGGGGTGGCTCCAGGGTCGAGGACGACGGTGCCCGCGCCGGGGCGGCGGGCGACCAGCCCGCGGGAGGCGAGCGCGCGCAGCGCCTCGCGGACCGAGCCGCGGGAGACCCCGAGGCTCTCCGCGAGCTCCCGCTCCGGGGGAACCCGCGAGCCGGGCGGCAGCTCGCCGCTGAGGATCAGCCGCTCCAGACCGACGGCCAGCGCGTCCGGCCTCGACAGGGTGGAGTGCCGCAGTTGCCGCCAGTCCATTTGTGGGTTCTCTGCCTTCTGCCGATCCGGTCGGTGATTCAGGTTCTCATATCGCGAAGAAGCCGGAGCAAGGCGATTTAACCAGGTGGTGACGGTGCGGAAACCACGCGCCCGGGGCCGCCGCACTAGCGTCACCTGACATCAGCTTGGTCCTACCAATAGACCAATTGGAGTTTCTGCGCCATGCTGGGCCGCGCCGCGCCGGCCCGGCTCACCCTCACCTCATCTCCCCCTCGGTCTCCCTCAGTAAGGCAAGACAGCCATGCGCCCACGCCGCCTGCCCCTGTCTCTTCCACGCCGGACCGCCACCGCCCTCGTCGTCTGCGCGGTGTTCGGCGCCGCCACCGGCTGCTCCTCCATGGCCACTCCCGCGACCGAGACCGGGCCTGACCGGATGGCCGACACCCGGCCCGTCCGCGACGGCGGCACGCTCACCGTCGCGCTCAAGTCCGACCCGGACAAACTCGACCCGACCCTGGCCAGCACCGCCGTCGGCCGGACCGTGTTCTCCGCCATGTGCGAGAAGCTGTACGACGTCGACCAGGACAACCAGGTCGTACCGCAGCTCGCCGCCGAGCTGCCGAAGACCACCGACCACGGACGCACCGTCACCATCCGGCTCCGCAAGGGCATCCGGTTCGGCGACGGCACACGCCTGGACGCACGGGCCGTCAAGACCTCCCTCGAACGGCACAAAACACTGTCCGGCTCCACCCGCGCGGGCGAGCTGAAGCCCGTGACCGGTGTGAGCGCCATCGGGGACGACACGGTCCGGCTGCGGCTGAGCGAGCCGTACGTCCCCCTGCTCTCGCTGCTCGCCGACCGCTCGGGGATGGTGATGTCCCCCAAGGCGCTCAAGACCTACGGCGACCGGTTCGCGAGCCACCCCACCTGCGTCGGCCCGTTCCGCTACGCGGAGCGGGTCGTGGGCGACCGGATCGTGCTGCGGAAGGACCCGTACTACTACGACGCCGCGAAGGTCCGCCTCGACCAGGTCGTCTACCGGACCATCACCGACGGCAACGTCCGGATGGCGAATCTGCTCTCCGGCGATATCCAGGTCGGCGACCAGATGGACCCGGTCCAGGTCGGCCGGGCGCTCACCGAGCCGGGGCTGCGGCTGTTCCACTCGCCCTCGCTCGGCTACTACGGGCTGACCCTCAACATCGGCAACACCAAGGGCGCCGGGGAGCCGCCGGGCCGCATCGACACCCCGATCGCCCGCGACGTACGGGTACGCGAGGCATTCGATCTGTCCCTGGACCGGGCGCTGATCAACAAGATCGTCTTCCAGGGGATGTACCGGCCCACCTGCGGCCCGCTCCCCGAAGGCACCCCCTACGCCACCGCGGCCGACTGCCCGCCCGCCGATCCCGCGAGGGCCAGACGGCTGCTGAGACAGGCCGGGGTGTCCACCCCGGTGCCGGTGCGGCTGCAGGTCAGCACCACACCGGAGGACAGCCGACTCGGCCAGGTCGTCCAGGCCATGGCCAGGGAAGCGGGCTTCGAGGTGACCCTGCGGCCGACCGAGTTCGCCACCGGACTGCAACACGCCCGCTCCGGCGACTTCCAGGCGGCCACCACCAACTGGTCCGGCCGGCTCGACCCGGCCGGAAACATCGACGCGTTCGCCGGCACGGGCGGCGCCCAGAACTACGGCGGCCTGTCCGACCCCGCCATCGACAAGCTCATCGCCGACGGACACTCCACCGCCGAGGTGACCGACCGCAAGAAGATCTACGAACGGCTCGTGGCAGCCGTCAGGGACCGGCACACCGTGCTCTATCTCATCCAGCCCAACAACTACGTCTCCGCCACCAAGGACATCGCCGGTCTGCGCGTCCTCGGCGACGGCCTGATCCGCGTCAAGGAAGCGGGCTACACGAAGGGAGACGGCTGATGTCCCGACCGATGCCCCGCTATCTACTGCGCCGCGCCGGCGAGTCGCTGATCACCCTCTTCCTGGTCAGCATCGTGGTCTTCGCCGGCGTACGGGCCCTGCCCGGCGACACGGCCACCGCCCTGGCCGGGGAGGAGGCCACCCCCGAGGCGATCGCCGGGATCCGCCGCGCCTACGGACTCGACGACAACATCGTGGTCCAGTACCTGCGCTATGTGCGCCACGCCCTCACCGGCGACCTGGGGACCTCCTCCCGTACCGGCCTGCCGGTGCTGGACTCCGTCCTGGACGCCCTGCCCGTCACCCTGGAACTGTCCGCGCTGGCCCTGCTGCTCGCCGTCCTCGTCGGCGTCAGCGCCGGCGTGGTGGCGGCGGTGCGGCGCGGCAGGCCCGAGGAGTGGCTGGTGAACGCCCTGGCGCTGCTCGGGCTTTCGATCCCGGCCTTCTGGCTGGGCATCGTGCTCATCCTCACCTTCGCCATCGCCGTCCCCGTGTTCTCCGCCTCCGGCTTCGTCCCCTTCGGCGTCGACCCGGTGGAAAACCTGCGGCATATGGTGCTCCCGGCCATCGTCCTCGGCTCCGGCCTCGCGGCGGTCGTCATGCGGCAGACCCGCGCCGCCATGCTCGGCTCGCTGTCCGCCGACTACATCCGTACCGCACGCGCCAAGGGCCTCACCCGGCGCCAGGTGATCGGCTCGCACGCGCTGCGCAACAGCCTGGTCACCGTCGTCACCGTCCTCGGCCTGCAACTCGGCCATCTCATCTCGGGCGCCGTGGTCACCGAGCAGATCTTCGTCCTGCCCGGCTTCGGCAAGCTCACCATCGACGCGGTGTTCTCCCGGGACTACGCGATGGTCCAAGGCGTCGTGCTGTTCACCTCCGCCGCCTACATCCTGGTCAACCTGCTGGTCGACCTGGCCTATTCGCTGATCGACCCCCGTATCCGGCTCGGAGGTGCCCGGTGACCGTCGCAGACAACCCGGCGCCCACCGCCCCCGCCACCGGCGAACCCGAAACCGGCGAACCCGCCACCGCGCCCGGTGCGCCGCCCTCCCCGCTCCGGCCGCTGCTCCGCAACCCGCTCGCCCTCACCGGCGCCGTCGCCGCCGCGATCCTGGTGCTGATCGCCCTGTTCGCGCCGCTCATCGCGCCGTACGACCCCACCCGGCCCGACTTCGCCACCGCTCTCGACCCGCCGAGCTGGGCACACTGGCTCGGCACCGACGACCTCGGCCGCGACCAGCTCTCCCGGGTCATTCACGGGGTGCGGGCCTCGCTCCAGATCGGGCTGCTCGCGGTGGTGATGGCCTTCGCCGTCGGCGTGCCCCTCGGCCTCGCCGCGGGCTACTACGGACGCCTCGCCGACTCCGTGGTCTCCCGGCTCACCGACACCCTGCTCGCCTTCCCGTTCCTGGTGCTGGCGGTCGGCCTCGCCACCATCCTCGGACCCTCGCTGCGGGGCGCCACGATCGCCATCGGGGTGTCCCAGATCCCCGCCGTCATCCGCATCACCCGGGCGGAGACGCTGCGCCTCAAACACCTCGACTACGTCGCCGCGGCCGTCGCCAACGGCGGTGGCGACCGGACCGTGCTCTTCCGGCACATCCTGCCCAACTCCCTGTCGGCGCTCACCGTCCAGGCCACCGTCGGTATCCCCACCGCCATCATCGGCGAGGCGCTGCTGAGCTTCCTCGGCCTCGGCGTCCAGCCCCCGTCGCCCTCGCTCGGGGTGATGCTCTCCAGCGCCCAGGCGTATATCGCCGCCGCCCCCTGGATGGCCGTCTTCCCGGGTCTGGCGATCGTCGCCGCGACCCTCGCGTTCAACCTCCTCGGCGACGGGCTGCGCGACATCCTCGACCCCCGCGGAGACAGCCGATGACCACCCATCCCACCCCTGCGCTGAGTGTGCGGGACCTGTCCGTCGTCTTCCGTACGCCCGACCGCCCCGTGCACGCGGTCGACGGTCTTTCGTACGACGTGGCCGCCGGTGAAGTCCTGGCCGTCGTCGGCGAGTCCGGCTGCGGCAAGTCCGTGACCTCCACCGCCGTCATGGGCCTGCTGCCGCCGACCGCCGAGGTCACCGGTTCGGTACGGCTCGGCGGCCGGGAGTTGGCCGGGGCCACCGACAGGGAACTGCGGGACGTCCGCGGCAAGGAGATCGCGATGATCTTCCAGGAGCCGATGACCTCGCTGAACCCCGTTCTCACCATCGGCCGCCAGGTACGCGAAGTCCTCAGCCGGCACCGGGGGATGAGCCGCAGGGAGGCCCGCGACCACGCCGTCGAACTGCTCGACCTCGTCGGCATCCCCGCCCCCGGCAGCCGCGCCCGCGACTACCCCCACCAGCTCAGCGGCGGTATGCGCCAGCGGGTGATGATCGCCATCGCCATCGCCTGCGACCCCGCCGTCCTGATCGCCGACGAACCCACCACCGCCCTCGACGTCACCGTCCAGGCGGGCATCCTGGAGGTCCTGAGGTCCCTGCGGGAGCGGCTCGGCACCGCGATCGTCCTGATCACCCATGACCTGGGCGTGGTCGCCGACATCGCCGACCGGGTGCTGGTGATGTACGCGGGGCGGGCCGTCGAACAGGCCCCCGTGGACGACCTGTTCGCCGATCCGCGCCACCCCTACACCCGTGGCCTGTTGGGCGCCGTGCCCGTCCGCGACCGCCCGGCCGCCCACGAGGGCAGACCACGGCTCCAGGAGATCCCCGGCCTCGTCCCGAGCCTCGCCGAACAGCCCGACCGGTGCACCTTCCAGCCCCGCTGCGCGGCCGCCGACCAGCAGTGCGCCACCGCCCGGCCCGCCCTGCGGCCGCTGCGGGACGGACACCATGCCGCCTGCTGGCACCCCGTACAGACGCCCACGCCCCACCGGCCCAAGGAGGCCGCCCAGTGAACACCGCAGCCGGCCTCATAACTCACCCCCCTGCTCTCGATATCCAGGGCCTCACCCGCCACTTCACCGGCGGCACCGGCACCGTCAGGGCCGTCGACGGCGTCAGCCTGACCATCGGCCGGGGCGAGATCGTCGGCCTGGTCGGCGAGTCGGGCAGCGGCAAGTCCACCGTGGGACGGTGCGCCGTACGGCTCGACCGGCCCACCGGCGGCACCGTACGGATCAACGGCCGCGACATCACCCGCCTGTCCCGGCGCGCGCTGCGCCCGCTGCGCAAGGACTTCCACCTCGTCTTCCAGGATCCGTCCTCCTCGCTCGACCCCCGGATGACCGTGGGCGCCATCGTCGCCGAACCCCTGCGACTGCACCGCATCGCGTCAGGCGACGCCCTGAGCGAGCGGGTCGCCGCGCTGCTCGCGCAGGTGGGGCTGCGCCCCGAACACGCCAGGCGGCGCCCGCACGAGCTCTCCGGCGGCCAGCGGCAGCGTGTGTCCATCGCCCGCGCCCTGTCCGTGGACCCGCGGCTGCTGGTGGCCGACGAGCCGACCTCGGCGCTCGACGTCTCCGTCCAGGCATCCGTGCTCAACCTGCTGGCGGACCTCCAGCGGGACCGACAGTTCGGGTGTCTGTTCATCACCCACGACCTGGCCGCGGTCGAATACCTCGCCGACCGGATCGCCGTCATGTACTTCGGACAGCTGGTGGAGCAGGCCCCGGCCGCCGAGCTGTTCGCCGACCCCAAGCATCCCTACACCCAGGCGCTGCTGTCCGCCGCCCCCGTGCCCGACCCGCCCCGGCAGCGGACCCGCGCCCGGATCCTGCTCAGCGGGGAGCTGCCCAGCCCGCTCGACCCGCCGGCAGGCTGCCGCTTCCACACCCGTTGCCCGCTCGCCACCGACCGGTGCCGCACCGAGCCCCCCGCCCTGCGGGAGCTGCCCGGCGGCGCGCGGCAGGTCTCCTGCCATCTGGTGGCCGACGACGGCACCGCCCCGGACGCCTCGGCCCCGGCCCTGCCCGCTGACCAGGGCTCGCCGATGTGAGCCCGCCTCGCCCGCACCCGCACCCGCGTGGAACGATCAAGCCGTACCGAGACCAGGAGAGCCCCGTCATGTTCACCACCCGCCCCACCCTCCAGGGCACCCACGGCATGGTGTCCTCCACCCACTGGCTGGCGTCCCAGTCCGCCATGGCCGTCCTGGAGGACGGCGGCAACGCCTTCGACGCGGCCGTGGCCGCCGGGTTCGTGCTGCATGTCGTCGAACCGCATCTGAACGGACCGGCCGGCGAGGTGCCGATCATCCTCGCCCCGGCGGGCTCCGCCCCCACCGTCCTGTGCGGACAGGGCCCCGCCCCCGCCGGGGCCACCATCGACCACTACACCTCGCTCGGCCTCGACCTGGTCCCGGGCACCGGCCCGCTCGCCGCGGCCGTGCCCGGCGCGTTCGACGCCTGGATGCTGTTGCTGCGCGACCACGGCACCAAGCAGCTCGCCGAGGTCCTGAAGTACGCGATCGGCTACGCCGAAGGCGGCCATCCCGCCGTCGAGCGGGTCGGTGAGACCGTCGAGACCGTACGGGAGCTCTTCGAGACCGAGTGGACCACCTCGGCCGAGCTGTATCTGCCCGGTGGCAAGGCACCCGCCCCCGGGCGGCTGCTGAAGAACCCCGCCCTCGCCGCCACATGGCGGCGGCTGCTCGCCGAGGCCGAGGCGGCAGGCCCCGGCCGCGAGACCCGGATCGACGCGGCCCGCAGGATCTGGCGCGAGGGCTTCATCGCCGAGGCGCTGGCCGCGGCCGCCGCCCGGCCCACCATGGACTCGTCCGGGGAACGCCACGCCGGCACCCTCACCCGCGACGACCTCGCCTCCTTCTCGGCCGGCTACGAGCCCCCCGCCACGTACGACTGGAACGGCTGGACGGTGTGCAAGGCCGGACCCTGGAGCCAGGGCCCGGTGTTCCTCCAGCAACTGGCCCTGCTGCCGCCCGGCCTGACCGCCGGCGACTACGGAACCCCCGACTATCTGCACACCCTCATCGAGGGCGGCAAACTGGCCATGGCCGACCGCGAGGCCTGGTACGGCGACGCCGCCGACGTCCCGCTCGACGACCTGCTGTCCGCCCCGTACAACGACGAGCGCCGGGCGCTCATCGGCGAGCGCGCCAGCCACGAGCTGCGGCCGGGGCGGCCCGGCGGCCGCCAGCCGCGGCTGAGCAAGCAGGCCCTGGCCGCGGTCGCGCGCGCGGCGTCGCACGCCCCCGGGCCCGCCACCGCGCCCGGCGCGGGGGAGCCCACCGTCGGCCCCGACGGCACCACCCGCGGCGACACCTGCCACCTCGATGTCGTCGACCGCTGGGGGAACATGGTCGCGGCCACCCCCAGCGGCGGCTGGCTGCAGTCCAACCCCGTGATCCCGGAGCTCGGCTTTCCGCTCGGCACCCGACTGCAGATGACCTGGCTCGACCCCGGGCTGGCGGCCTCCCTCACCCCCGGCCGCCGCCCCCGCACCACCCTCACCCCCTCCCTCGCCCTGCGCGACGGCACCCCCGTGATGGCCTTCGGCACACCGGGCGGCGATCAGCAGGACCAGTGGAGCACCCACTTCTTCCTCGCCGTCGCCCTGCGCCCGTCCGTCCGTTCCGGGCTCGATCTGCAAGGCGCCGTCGACGCGCCCAACTGGCACCAGGAGAGCTTCCCCAGCTCGTTCCACCCGCGAGCGATGGCGGCGGGGAAGGTCGTGATCGAGTCCCGGATCGGCGAGCCGGCCATCGCCGAGCTCCGCCGCCGGGGCCATGACGTCACAGTCGGCGGCGCCTGGACCGAGGGGCGGCTGTGCGCGGTCGCCCGTGACCCCGACACCGGTGTCCTCCTCGCGGCCGCCAACCCGCGCGGCGCCCAGGGGTACGCCGTGGGCCGCTGACGGCGGGCCCGGCGCGGGCCTCCGACGGCGAGCGTCCTGGCCGGGCGGGTGTCGGTGGCGTGCCTTACGGTCGTCCCATGACCACGTCCGACGATGTCCGTGCAATCGCGCTGTCGCTCCCCGAGGCGACGGAGAAGACCGCCTGGTCCATGCCCACCTTCCGGGTCGCCGGGAAGATGTTCGCGACGCTCCCCGAGGACGAGACCTCGATGGCCGTCAGATGCCCCAAGGAGGAGCGCGACGAGCTGGTCCTCGCCGAGCCGGAGAAGTTCTGGATCGCCTCCCACGAGGCGAGCTTCGCCTGGGTGCGGGTGCGGCTCGCCGTGCTGGACGACAAGGACGAGCTGCGCGACATCCTCGTGGACTCCTGGCAGCAGGCCGCGCCGCCCAGGCTCCTGGAGGAGCGGGCCGGGAAGGCGCGGCGATGAGCCGTCGGCGCGCGCGGGCCGTCAGCCGATGCGGGCCAGGCCCTTCGCGGTCTGCCGGGCCCGGCCGCGGGAGACCCTGAGCGGATCCCAGTCCGGCCCGCGGTCGGGGAGCCGCGACGGGTCTCCCACGACGGCGCCCTGGTGCACCTCTGCCAGCAGCGGGCGGTCCAGCACTTGGGAGGCACACACCATGCCGCCGGTGGCGGTGCCGCCCACCCCGCTGCCGTACCGGGTGGACTGACCGACCACGTACAGCCCTTCGACGCCGGTGCGCACATCCGGGCGCTTGCCCACGCCGCCCCAGTTGCCAATGCCGTACGGGGTGCCCCCGCTGGCCAGGATGTATCGCTCATTGGTCAGCGGAGTGGCGGTCTCCAGATGGGTGATGCGGTCCCGGAAGGGGCCGATGACCTTCTCGGCGGTGGCCAGCATCGTGTCGGTGAGCTGCTTCTTCCGCGCCAGATAGGCGGCGTTGCGGCGGTAGCGCTCGCCATCGGCCGGGCCCTTGTCCACACCCCAGAACTCAGGCCCTGGCGGGCAGAGCGTCATGATCTGGAAGTTGCTGTGACCCGGCGGGCACACATTGGGCGCGCCGGCGTCCTTGAGCGAGGCGAAGGAGAAGATCAGCTGAGGAACCTCCCTCATCTGCTCCTCGATCATCCGAGCATGCGCCCGCTCCAGATCGTCGCTGTCGTGCCACCAGATGTTGGCGTTGGGGATGTCGGGCAGCTCGGTGTCCAGCGCGACGTACACCGCGGTCAGCGGACACCGCATGGTCGCTTCCCGGGTCTGTCTGACCAGATGGGCGGGGAAGGCCGCCTCCCCGCCGCACAGCTCGAGGACGGTCCGGCGGTAGTCGGCGTTGGAGATCACCAGGGGCGCCAAGATGCGCTCCCCGTCGGCGAGTTCGACTCCGACCGCCGTGTCGTTCTCGATGAGGATACGAGCCACCGCGGTCCGGGTACGCAGCTCCCCGCCGTGCCCCTCCAGCGCCTCGACCAGGGTGGCCACCAGCACCTGGCCGCCGCCCTCGGGGTAGTAGGCGCCGCGCATGTAGTGGTCCATCAGCCCGGCGTGCACGGGGAAGCCGATGTCGTCGGGCAGCGCCCCGTAGTTTCCGCACTGTGCGGCCAGCAGGGTTCTGGCCTTGGGGGAGAAGCCGCAGTGGTCGAAGAGCTTGCCGAGGGACCGCCGACTCCAGCGCGTCACCTCGGGGTTGGCGAGGTAGCGGTCCACCACGGGCTCGCCGAGCACACCCGCCCGGCTCAGCGCGGTCGTGATCTTGGAGAGATCGATGAACGTGTCGATCCCGGCGGCCTCGCCGGGCAGCGCGCGCTTGAGCCGGTCGCGGTAGTTGTCCCAGCCCGAGGGGACATCCAGTGTGGTGGTGGGGGTGATCACCCGGTCGAAGCCACGCTCGTTGTCCATCGGCCGGAAGCGCACCCGGTCGCCGACGCCGAGTCCGGAGAGGATGGCCGGAATGATCCCGTCCGTCCCGCAGTCGCCCAGGTAGTGCGTGCCGACATCGAACTCGTATCTGCGCCGTCTGCGGAAGACATGTGCGTTTCCGCCCGCCACGTCGTGCTGTTCCAGGACCAGCACCCGGCGGCCGTCGGCGGCGAGATAACCGCCGCACACCAGGCCGCCGATACCGCTGCCGACGATGATCGCGTCATAGCGATCCGACCGCGCGGTCTGGTGTGAGGTCACATCGGTGGTCATCCCAGGCCCCCTGAACGATGCTGCCTGGACCTCAAGACTGACAGGGACATATTGGTCCGGTCCAGGACTTAACGGCAAGAACCACCTGTTCGTGGGTCAAGTTTGACTGCAATATAGGGCCGGAAGCGCGGGCCGAGCGCGGAATCCACAGAAGTGTGGGCGGTTGGCTAGTCCGAACGGCCGTCAGGCCAGGTGCCGCCTCAGCGGGGTTGGGCGCTCGCTGTCCAGCATGTGGGCCAGGCCGCCGACCGGTTCAGCGCAGGCCGAAGCGGTCCGCCCAGGACATGACGTCCCACGTCGTCACATTGCCGCCGCAGACCACCAGCCCCAGCCGGGCGCCGTCGCCCACCCGCTCCAACACCCGCCGCGCGGCCGGGAGAAGGCAGCCGGCCGCGGGCTCGGCCCAGACCTTCGCGTGCTCGGCGAGGTCGAGCGTGCCCTGCACCGCCTCCGCGTCCGACACCACCAGCACCTGGGTGACCAACGCGGACACATGGTCGTAGGTGAGCTGGGAGACGGACGGCGCGCTGAGCGTGGAGATGATCGAGGAGAGCGCGACCGGCATCGGGCCGCCCGCGGCCAGCGCCTGGGACATGGCCTCGGCCCCTTCGGTCTCCACACCCCAGATCCGCACCCCGGGCCGCCGCGCGCGCAGCGCCGCCGCGACCCCGGCGATCAGCCCGCCGCCGCCGATGCTGACCAGCACATCGGTCAGTTCGTCGGCGCCGGCGGTGTCGTCGGCCAGTTCAAGGCCGACGGTGCCCTGCGCGGCGACCACCACGGGGTCGTCGTAGGGATGCACCAGCGTCAGGCCCTCGGTCTGCAGCTGCGACATCAACGCGAACGCGCCGCCCATGTCGTCCGTCAGCCGCACCACGGCCCCCGCCTCCTCCGCGATCCGGACGGCGCGTGCGGGTGCCGACCGCGGCATCACGACGGTCGCCTTCACATGCAGGGCGCCGGCCATGACCGCGACCGCGATCCCGTGGTTGCCACCGCTCACCGCCACCACGCCCGCCGCGCGGTCGGCCTCGCTCAGCGACAGGAGCTTCGCCGTCGCCCCGCGCGCCTTGAAGGAGCCGGTGCGCTGCAGCAGCTCCAGTTTGGCGGTGACCGGCGCACCGAGCAGAGCGGTGAGGCCCGGGCTCGGCACGGTCGGGGTGCGTACGACATGTCCGGCGATCAGTTCCGCCGCCGACTCGATCGCCTCGATGTCCACGATGCCCATGACGGCAACCACCTTTCCGCGACAGTGCGATCAACACTAACCACCCCGCCCGGGCCGTCACGGCGCGTCGGGCAACCCGGTCACCCGCATGGTGATGTTCAGCCGCCCGGTACGCAGCCCGGTGGCCGGGTCGCCGGTGCCCTCGTGGACCTTGGGCACCCCGTGATACACGTACCGCGAGGGGCCGCCGAAGACGAACAGATCGCCGGACGCCAGCTCGATGTCCGTGTACGGCCCGGTGCGGGTCGCGGTGTTGCCGACCCGGAAGACACAGGTGTCGCCGATGCTCAGCGAGACGACGGGGGCGGAGGACTTCTCGTCCTTGTCCTGGTGCATACCGAGTTTGGCCTGGCCGTCATAGAAGTTGATCAGCGCCGTATCAGGGGTGTAGTCGGCCGCGGCCATCTCCTCCCCCTTGTTCGGGTATGCCTCCGCCAGCGCCCGGCGGCCCAGCTCCACCATCCAGCCGGGGAATTCCGCGGCCCGGGCGCCGTTCACATCGTCGGCCGTACGGCTGTACCGGTACGGCAGCCAGTGCCAGCCCACGCACACGGTCTGTACGGACATGACGCCCCCGCTGGGCAGCCTGGTGCGCCGGATCGGGACGGGCCCCTGGGCCCAGGCCCGGCAGGCCGCGACCAGCTCACGCTGCTGTTCCAGCGTGAGCCAGTCGGGCACATGCACCGCGCCCGGTGCGACCTCCCTGCGGAGGCGTGGAATCAGGGTGTTCATGAACCCTCGTGGGCCAGCAACTGCTGCTTGCGCTCCAGGCCGCCGGCGTAGCCGGTCAGCGAGCCGTTCGCGCCGATCACACGGTGGCAGGGGCGCACCACCAGCACCGGGTTCGCGCCGAGCGCCGTACCCAGGGCGCGCACCGCCGCGCGCGGGGCGCCGATCTGCTCGGCGAGCCGGCCGTAGGTGGTCGTGGTGCCGTACGGGACGGCGTCCAGGGCCTGCCACACCCGCTGCTGGAATGCGGTGCCTCGGGTCACGTACTCGATGTCGAACCGGGTCCGGCCGCCGTCGAAGTACGCGCGCAGCTGGGAGACGATCTCGGCGAACGCCTCCGGGGACCGCCGCCAGCCGTCCTGGACGACCGCGCCGCCCTTCTGGCCGGGCACGGACAGGGAGGCGAGCGCGGTGCCGCCCTTGGCGGTCTTCGACTCCTCGCCCACCAGCAGCAGTTCGCCCAGCGGGCTGTCGACCGTCGTGTAGACCGTCATCGGTCTTTCCTTTCGTGTTCGTGCTCGTCGTGCTTGCTGTACGTCGTGTGCGTATCGCGCTTGGTGAAGTCGCCGCGGTCCTTGGCGGCGTTCCAGAAGTGGTGCATGGCGTAGCTGCGCCAGGGCCGCCAGCCCTCGGAGTCGACCGCCGCGGCGCCCGTCGCCCGCATGCCGGCCCGTACGGCCACATCCGAGGTCAGCAGCACGTCCGGGTCGCTCAGCGCCCGCATACGGATGTAGCCGGCCGTCCAGGGGCCGACGCCGCGCAGGCTCAGCAGCGCCTTTTCGGCCTCGTCCCGGTCGGCGCCGAGGTCGAGCCGGACGGCGCCGTCGGCGAGCGCCGCGCTGACGGCGCGCACGGTGTCGCGGCGCGCGTCCGGCATCCCGAGCTCGCTCAGCGCCGCCCCGGCCAGCCGCTCCGCGCTCGGGAAGAGCCGGGTCAGCCCGCCGCTCGGCGTGCGCAGCGGTTCGCCGTACGCCGCGAGCAGCGCCTCGCCGAGCCTGCGGCCGGCGGCCACCGAGACCTGCTGGCCCAGCACCGCGCGCACCGCCAGCTCATGCGGATCGGCCGCGCCGGGGGCGCGCAGCCCCGGCCGCAGGGCGACCAGCGGGGCGAGCGCGGGGTCCGCGCCCAGCCGCTCGCCGACCGCGTACGGGTCGGCGTCCAGGTCGAACAGGCGGCGCACCCGCTGGGTGGCGGTGGTCAGATCGCGCAGATCGCCCAGGTGCAGCCGGCACTCCAGCCAGCCGCCCGCGCCGGGTGCCTCGCCGACCTCCGCGATCCCGGCGCCGTTCGGCAGCCGCAGGGCGCGCCGGTAGACGCGGGCGCCGCGCTCGCCGGTGATCTCCTCGACGCCCGCGAGGGCGCGGGCGCCCAGGTAGTCGAAGACCTCGGCGGAGGCGTACGGACCGCGGAAGGCGAGCCGCAGCGGAATCCCGGCCGCGCCGTCCTGGGAGCCGACCGGACCGAAGCGCGCGCCCTGCCCGGGGCGGGCGGCGCGCAGCTCGCTGGGCGTGGCGGCGTAGATCTCGCGGATGGTGTCGTTGAACTGCCGCACGCTGGCGAACCCGGCCGCGAAGGCGATCTCGGCGGCCTGCATGGAGGTGGTCTGGAGCAGGATCCGCGCGGTGTGACCGCGCTGGGCCCGCGCGAGCGCGAGCGGGCCCGCGCCCAGCTCGGCGTTGAGCTGGCGCTGCACCTGCCGGGAGCTGTAGCCCAGCCGCCCGGCGAGCCCGGCCACGCCCTCGCGGTCGACGACGCCGTCGCCGATCAGCCGCATCGCCCGGCCGACCACATCGGCCCGGGTGTTCCACTCCGCGGACCCGGGCACCGCGTCCGGGCGGCAGCGACGGCAGGCCCGGAAGCCGGCGCCCTGGGCCGCGGCCGCGGTCGTGAAGAAGCGGACGTTCTTGCGCTTGGGCGTGTTCGCGGGGCAGCTCGGCCGGCAGTAGATGCCGGTCGTGGAGACGGCGAGGAAGAACTCGCCGTCGAACCGGGAGTCGCGGCTGCACACCGCCTCGTACTTGCTGTCGTCGGTCATCACCCCTCTACTGTGCGGCAGCGAGCGGTGGGGGGCTGGCGGGAATCGGACATGGCTCTGCGGGGGTCGCGCGTGACTGCCGGCCGGCGGCGTCGGGGCGAGGCGGCGCAGGCTCAGCCGACCGGCGCGAGCCCGGCCGTCGGCCGGTAGGCGTAGCAGCGCCGCAGCCAGCGGGCCCGGTCCTCGGGGAGCGGCTGGAACGGCACCCGGCGGTGCAGCACGCGGCGGTTGTCGAAGATGTGGAACCCGCCCTCCTCGACCAGCACCGGAGTCCCCGGCAGGGCGGCAGCGCGGTGCTCGAGGTTCGCCAGCGCCTCGCGCGCCTCGTCGGTGAGGCCGGTGAGCCTGCCGGGGCCGTAGCGCAGCGCGGGGTTGCCGTCCGGGAGGGTCCAGAGCATGGGGACACCGCTGCGGCTCAGCGGCCTGCCGTCGTCGTCGGTGGTGTACGACTCGGGCGCGGTCACCGTGAAGTCGGGGCGCCGCAGCGCCTCGGCCGTCCGGGCCGACAGCGTCTCGAGGAGGGCGTCGACGGGCAGCAGATCCGTGGGCACCTGCTCGTCGTTGCGCATGCCGATGAAGGACAGGTAGTGGGGGATGGCCTTGCCGGGGTGCGCGTCCGGCCGGTGGTCGAGTACCGAGTCGTCGGTGTGCCAGTCCAGCGGCTGTGCGTAGCCCCAGGAGGTGAGGGTGCGGGCCGATGCCGTGCGCGGCGCCACGTTTCTGATCAGCCGGCCGTCGTTCTCCCAGGGGTAGGCGATCGGCGTGAGCCCGAGCAGGCGCAGGATGCCGAAGTGCACCAGGTTGGGCGTCCTCAGGAGCGATTCGTCGCAGAAGCCCTCCCGGGGTGTGGGCACGGGTTCGTGGGGGCCGGGCAGATTGGCCAGGGTGAGCCATGCGGTGGGGGAGTGCCGCCACTGCGCGAGCGCGTCCAGGATCTGCGCGGGCAGATGGTTGCGCAGCTGCTTGGCGCCGTACTCGAGATACAGGTCGAGGCCGGTGTCGGGTACGGCGTCGCCGAGTTCGGTGACCGCGTCCAGGGCGGCCCCCGCCGCGGCCTTGGACGAGTCCGGGATCTGCAGGGTGCGGCTACGGCTCTTGGTCATGATCTTGACCCTACGAACCTGTCGCTCTCACGTTCGTCTTATGTGGAAGATTTGAGCGGATTCTGAGGATGCCGCCACCACAGCCCTCTGCGAGCATAGGGGGAATGGTGAACGCGGCTGCTGGGGCAGGGGCGCGCCGCAACAGCGCGTGCTGCTGGCCGCGTTGGTGCTGGACGGCGGACAGGCCGCGCGTCACGGGTGAGATCGACGAACCGCGTCGCGCGAAGCCCCGCCGCACGCGGCGGGGCAGGCGGGAATCACCCACAATCACGTGGGTGAAGACGTCAAAAACAGCACATCACCCTCCGCGGGCGCCGGACCGTGATCGTCTCGCCTGGTCGGGACCACGCTCTGTGAGGGGCGCGGCTGATCGTCATCCGTGACCGCGCGTAATCCATGACCGCTCGTAATCCATGAGCGTGGACCCATTGACCCATCGCGTTCACGAGCCTAGCCTCCATCTTCATATGTAGATGTCGTGCGCATGCGTGAAGCTACTTCGGAGGCAAGGAACCCGTCCATGAGCCAGCCAACCGTCACCGCCTTCTCCGTCTACCCGGTCGCCGGCCGGGACTGTATGGAGCTCAACCTCTCCGGGGCGCACGGCCCCTACTTCACCCGCAATGTGGTCGTCCTCGAGGACTCCGAAGGGCGCACGGGCCTGGGCGAGGTGCCGGGCGGCGAGAAGATCACACAGACGCTGCGGGACGCCGCCTCCCTCGTCGTCGGCGCGCCCGTGGGCGACTACAAGCGCGTGCTGCGCGAGATCGGGGCCAGGTTCGCCGACCGCGACTCCGGAGGGCGGGGGCTGCAGACCTTCGATCTGCGCACCACCGTCCACGCCGTCACCGCGGTCGAATCGGCGCTGCTCGACCTGCTGGGTCAGCACCTCGACGTCCCCGTCGCGGCGCTCCTGGGCGACGGACAGCAGCGTGACTCCGTCCGGGTGCTCGGCTATCTGTTCTACGTCGGCGACCCCGACCGCACCGACCTGGAGTACATCCGCGAGCCGGACGCCGACGAGGAGTGGTACCGCATCCGGCACGAGGAGGCGCTGACCCCCGAGGCGATCGTCCGGCAGGCCGAGGCCACCTACGACCTGTACGGCTTCCGCGACTTCAAGCTCAAGGGCGGGGTCCTGGAAGGCCATGAGGAGGTCAAGGCCATCCGGGCGCTCAAGGAGCGCTTCCCCGAGGCCCGGATCACCCTCGACCCCAACGGCGCCTGGTCACTGCGCGAGGCCATCGAGCTGTGCCGGCCCCTGCTGGGCACCCTCGCCTACGCCGAGGACCCGTGCGGAGCCGAGGGGGGCTACTCGGGCCGCGAGATCCTGGCGGAGTTCCGCCGCGCCACCGGCCTTCCCACGGCGACCAACATGATCGCCACCGACTGGCGGCAGATGACCCACACCCTGGCCCTGCAGTCCGTGTCCAACCCGCTGGCCGATCCGCACTTCTGGACCAAGCAGGTCTCGGTACTGGACGCCCAGCTGTGCCAGATCGGA
>NZ_JBSFMM010000217.1:0-18619 GCF_053599555.1 Streptomyces sp. NPDC000941 | reverse complement strand
GGTGCGACGACCACGCTCGCGCCGTCCGCGGCGAGGGCGGCCACCTCGGCGGCCACATTGCCGCGCAGCAGCGAGTCGATCTTCTTCAGTACGAGGGTGTCGCCCGGGGGCGGCAGGGCCAGCGCGGCGCGGACCGCCTCGGCCGCCGCGGCGGCCGGCAGATGGCGCGAGTCGAGGTCCAGTACGGTCGCCTCGCCCGGGTGGCGCGGGGCGGCCGAACCCCCAACGAGCACCACCCGACTGCGCGTTGTGCGCGATTCAAGCCCGGCGGCCGTCTCGGCCGCGCCGGACAGGTCGTCCGCGACGGCGAGCAGCCGCCTGCTGGGCGTCGGTTCCACCGGTACCTCCTCGAACGACCAGGGACAGCGAGGGACAGCGCAGAAGAACGGCGCGGAACCGCGGGGACGGCGCAAGGCGGCGGCACGCGCCGCCCCGACGGTCCCGATGATGACACACGCTGCGCGAAGTGTGCGAGGGGTATTGCGTGAAACGCGCATCCGTGCCACGGTGACGCCGCGACACTAAGACCGTCCGGCAGGAGAGGCCCGCGACGCCGCGGGTCCCACCGCCGGACGGTCTACGACCCGCCCGGCGGCGATCCGGGCGGATCGAGCGAGCCGGTCGCTCCCCTGAAATGCCGAGAGGTCGACGATGACCCGTATCTCATCCGGTCCGCACCCCAGCCGGCGGACCGTGCTGCGCCTGGGCGCGAGTGCCACAGCCGGCCTCGCCCTCGGCCCCCTGGCCGGGTGCGCGGGGCCCACCGGTGCCCCCGGCCCCGGCACCATCAGCCTGGGGCTGAACCGCTCCCTGGTCAGCCTCGACAACAAGCTCAACCAGTTCGACGCGGCGGTCACGGTACAGCGCGCCGTCCGCCAGGGCCTCACCCGGATCGGCAAGGGCCTGAACACCGAGCTGGTGCTCGCCGACCGCTTCGAGATGACCGAGCCCACCCGCTGGACGGTCCGGCTGCGCGCCGGAGTGCGGTACTCCGACGGCACCCCGGTCACGGTCAAGGACGTGGCCACCGCCCTGAAGATGTACGCGGGCGTCAACGGGTCCTTTCTGATCGGCCTGTTCCCCGAGCTGCCCACCGTCGAGCCGGTGAACGAGCGCACCTTTTATCTGCGCACCGAGCACCCGGTGCCGATCCTCGACCAGCTGATGGCCAACATCCTGATCAGCCCGGCCGCCAAGAACCGCCCCGAGGAGCTGACCGGCGGGGTGGGCTCGGGCCCGTACGTCGTCACCTCGGCGAACTCCGGCACCGGCGAATACTCCCTGGCCGCCAACCGCAACTACTGGGGACGGCGCCCTGCCACCGAGAAGGTGCGGGTGCGCTTCGTCCCCGAGGAGTCCAGCCGTGTCGTCGCGGTGCGCAGCGGTGAGCTCGACGTGATCGACACCATCACCCCCGACTCCGCGGAGCAGCTGCGCGGTCTGCCCGGCGTACGGCTCGACCGCACCTCGGGCACCCGGGTCAACCAGCTGTTCTTCAACTTCCGCAAACCCCGGGGACATCCGCTGGCCGACCCCCGGGTGCGCGAGGCGCTCAGCTACGCCATCGACGGCGAGGCCCTGGTGCGCGATGTGCTCACCGGCTCCGCCCAGCAGGCCGAGGGCGTGGTCCCGCTGGCCCTCAGGGGCGCGGTGCGCACCGGGTCCTATGTCTACGACCCCGGCAAAGCCCGTAAACGGCTGGCCGCGCTCGGCGCCGGCGACCTCAAGGTGAAGATCATCTGGGAGTCGGGCGAGTTCCCCGGGGACACCTCGGTGATGGAGGCCGTGCTGGAGATGCTGCGCGCCGCCGGCGTCCGCGCATCCCTCCAGCAGTTCCAGCCCGGCGGCGACATCCTGCAGTGGCGGCAGGGCCGCCGCGGCGACTGGGACGTCCTCGGCAACGGCTACTCCGTCCCCACCGGCTACGCCAGCACCAGCCTCCAGGGCATGTACGGAGGCACCCCGGCGAAGGAGAAGACCCGGGACACCTACCAGGGCTATGTCTTCCCCGAGATCGCGGCCCGGATCGCCGACGCCTCCTCCGAGAGCGAGGAGAAGACCCGGAACAAGAAGCTCGCCGACGTCCAGAAGGCGATCTGGGACACCCGACCCTGCCTGTGGGCCTTCATCCCCAATGTGGTGCTGGCCCGCCGCACCCGTGTACACGACGTGCGGCTTCTGCAGGTCAACTCATACGACGTCGCCGCCGTGCGCCTGGAGGGCTGAGCCGTGATCCGCTATCTGCTCCGCCGCCTCGGCCAGAGCGTCCTGACCATCTTCCTCACCCTCTCCACCGTCTTCGTGCTGGTGCGCATGGCCCCCGGCGACCCCGCCACGGCTCTGGCCGGACCCAACCCGACCAGCGAGGACCTGGCGCGGATCCGCGAACAGTTCGGCCTCGACGACAGCCTGCTCACGCAGTACTGGGTCTTCCTGCGCGATCTGTTCACCGGCGACCTGGGGACCAGCTACTCCTTCCACGCCCCCGCCTTCGACGTGGTGCTCGACCGCGTCCCGTACACCATCACCCTCTCCGTCGCCGCGATCGCGCTCACCACGCTCGTCGCCGTACCGCTCGGCGTATGGATGGCCCGCCGCGCCGACACCAAGCGCGAACTGGGCGCCAACGTCCTCACCATCGCCGGACAGTCCATGCCGGACTTCTGGATCGGCGTGATGCTGCTGACCGTCTTCGCCGTGCTGGTGCCGGTGCTCCCCGCCTCCGGGTTCACCACCTGGGGCGGTCTTGTCCTGCCGACCGTCACCGTGGCGATCCTGCAGATGGCGCTGATCTCCCGGCTGGTCCGCCGCGAGATGGTCGCGGCCCTCTCCTCCTCATACATCACCGTCGCCCGCTCCCGCGGTGTCTCGGAGCGCGCGCTGACCTGGCGTTACGCCCTGGGCAACTCCGCCATCCCGGTGCTGACCGCGCTCGGCACCCGGTTCGCCGCGATGCTCAACGGCGTCGTGGTGGTCGAGGTGGTCTTCGGCTGGCCCGGTGTCGGCTCCCTGGTCGTCCGCGCCCTGGAGACCCGCGACTACCCGCTCATCCAGGCCACCGTCCTGGTCACCGCCGCCCTGGCGGTCTTCGTCCAACTCCTCATCGACCTGGCCTACCCGCTGCTCGACCCGCGGGTACGCCTGGGAAAGGCGGCCTGAGAGATGAAAGGCGCCCTCGAACCCCCGGCCCCGGCCGAGACGGCCCACCCGCCCCGCCCGAGCGCGGTCACCGCGAAGGACCTGGGGCGCGCCACCGCCACCCGGCGCAGCCGCAGCGCGAGCCTGAAACTGTGGGTCGGCGCCGTGTGCACCCTGCTGGTGGTGGTCCCCGTGGCCCTCGCCCAGCTGCTGCCGCTGGCCGGAGCCGACGACCAGGACCTCTCCGCGCGCCGGCTGCCGCCGCTGACCGACGGCCACCTCTTCGGCACCGACCAGCTCGGCCGCGACCTGCTCTCCCGGGTGCTGCACGGCGGCCAGGTGTCGCTGACCGTCGGCGTACTGGCGGTCGTCGTCTCCGGCCTCATCGGCATCGTCGCCGGCGCCGCGGCCGGATACTTCGGCCGCTGGGTCGACACGGTCGTCTCCCGGCTGCTCGAAGCCCAGATGTCGCTGCCGCTGCTGATGATGCTGCTGCTGGTCGTCGCCCTCTTCGGCCCCTCCGTCACCGTCATCACGTGCGTGATCGCCGTCGCCCAGTGGCCCGAAGTCGCCCGGCTCACCCGGTCGCTGGTCCTGGTCGAGCGGGAGAAGCCGTACGTGGCCGCCGCCCGGGTACTCGGACTGCGCCAGGTCGCCATCCTGGCCCGCCACATCATCCCCAACATCGTCCGCCAGGCGTCCCTGGTCGTCCTCCTGCTGCTCGCCCAGGCGGTGCTGCTGGAGAGCGCGCTGAGCTACCTCGGCGCCGGACCCCAGCGGCCGTTCGCCACCTGGGGGCGGATCATCTCCGACGGCCAGGACTACATCACCACCTCCTGGTGGCTGGTGACCCTGCCGGGCCTGGTCATCGTGCTCCTGGTGGTCGGGGTCAACCTGCTGGGCGACGGTCTGCGCGACCGTACCCGCCGACGCGCCACGGAGGCCTCCTCATGAGCGAGACCAGCGAGACGGCCCCCCTGCTTGAGGTCGAGGACCTGCAGATCGAGCTGATCACCGACCGCGGCGTGGTCCGCGCCGTCGACGGCGTCGGCTTCACCATCGCCCCGGGCGAGACGGTCACGCTCATCGGCGAGTCCGGCTCCGGCAAGTCCACCACCGCCATGGGCCTGCTGCGGCTGCTGCCCGACGGTCTTGCCGTACTGTCCGGCACCGCCCGTGTGCTGGGCTGCGACATCATCGCCGACCCCAAGGCCATCAGGCGGATCCGCGGCCGCGGCGTCTCCCTCATCCCGCAGGACCCGATGACCGCGCTCAGCCCCGTGCACACCATCGGGCACCAGCTGGGCGAGGCGCTGCGGCTGCGCCACCCCGAACTGTCCAAGGCCGAGGCGCGCACCCGCGGCATCGAACTCCTCGGCCGGGTGCGCATTCCGCACCCCGAGACCCGCTGGGGCGCCTATCCGCACCAGTTCTCGGGCGGCATGCTGCAGCGTGTCCTCATCGCCATTGCCCTGGCCGCCGAGCCGAAGCTGCTGGTCGCCGACGAACCGACCTCGGCCCTGGACGTCACCGTCCAGGCCGGCGTCCTGGACCTGCTCATGGAGTTGCAGGAGCGCACCGGCATCGGCATCCTGATGATCACCCACGACCTGGGCGTGGCCCGGCTGGTGTCCGACCGTATCCACGTCATGCGCGACGGCCGGTTCGTGGAGTCCGGCCCCGTCGAGCGGATCGTCGACCACCCCGCCGAGCCGTACACCCGCGGCCTGCTCGCCGCCGTCCCCACCCTGGGCCCCTGGGACGAGAACACCTCCCAGGCCCCCGCCGCCGCACACCGGGAGGCGCTGTGACCACACCACCCCTGCTGGCCGTCGAGGACCTTGTCGTCGAATACCCCGTCCACGGGGGGAAGTTCCGCGCCGTGGACGGCGTCGGCTTCACCGTCGAACGCGGCGGATCGCTCGCCATCGTCGGCGAATCCGGCTGCGGCAAGTCCACCATCGCCCGCTCCCTCGTCCGGCTGCTGCGCCCCACCGAGGGCCGCATCCTGCTCGACGGCACCGATATCGCCACCCTCCCGGAGCGGCGGCTGCGCCCGCTGCGCCGCCGGGTGCAGATGGTCTTCCAGGACCCGTACGGTTCCCTGGACCCCCATCTGACGGCCGAGGAGACCGTGGCCGAGCCGCTGCGGCTGGCCGGAGTCACCTCCAAGGCCGAGCGCGCTCGCCGGGCCGCGGAGCTGATCGACCAGGTCGGGCTGCCCTCCAGCGCCCTCCACCGGCGACCCGGCGAGTTCTCCGGAGGGCAGCGGCAGCGCATCGGCATCGCCCGCGCCCTGGCCAGCGACCCCGAACTGCTGGTCTGCGACGAGGCCACCTCCGCGCTCGACGTCTCCGTCCAGGCGCAGGTGCTCAGGCTGCTGCGCGATCTGCAGGCCGAGCGGCAGCTCGCCTACATCGTCATCTCCCACAACCTCGGGGTGGTCCGCGAGATCAGCTCCGAGGTCATGGTGATGCGGAGCGGACGGGTCGTCGAGTCCGGCCCCACGGAGACGGTGCTCGCCGGGCCCGCCGAGCCGTACACCAGGGCGCTGCGCCGCGCCGCCCTCGACCCGACGACGATGCGGGGGCGTAAACCGCGCGCCCTGGTCTCCGCGATCGTCACCGCGGCGGAGGCCGCCACCGCGTCGGAAACCGCCACATCGCCGGATCCCGCCACTCCGTCCTGACCCACTGTCCCGCTACATCCGTTACGCCCGTCGCACCCCGGCGCGCCAGGTCAGGCGCGCCGGGGCGCAGGCCGAAGGAGCCACCCCCTGATGACCCACCCCGACACCCCCTCCCGGACCTCGCCCGGCGCGGTCGAGCTGCCCGGCGTACCGGTGCCGCTCTCGCGCCTGGTGCTGGGCACCATGACCTTCGGCGACACGGTCGACCGGGCCGGTGCCGCCGCGATGCTGGACGCGGCGCTCGACGCCGGGGTGACCGGTGTGGACACCGCCAACGCGTATGCCGGGGGGGCCACCGAGACGATCCTGGCCGAGCTGCTGCCCGGCCGCCGGGACCGGATCGTGCTGGCCACCAAGGCCGGAATGCCGCACCCCGACCACGGCGACCACTCCCCGCTGTCCGCGCGCGGGCTGCGGGCGGCCCTCGAAGGCAGCCTCCGGCGCCTGAACACCGACCACGTCGACCTCTTCTATCTGCACCAGCCCGACCGGTCGGCCCCGCTCGAGGAAACCCTGAGCACCGTCGCCGAGTTCGTCGCCGAGGGCAAGGTCCTGGCGCTGGGCGTGTCCAACTACGCGGCCTGGCAGATCGCGGAGGTCGGCCACACCGCGGAGCGGGTGGGCGCGCCGCGGCCGGTGGTCGCCCAGCAGCTGTACAACCTGCTGGCCCGGCGGGTGGAGGAGGAGTACCTGGAGTACGCGGCCACCAGCGGGGTGCGCACCATGGTCTACAACCCGCTCGGCGGCGGGCTGCTGACGGGGCGCCATGTCTTCGAGGAGACGCCCGAGTCGGGGCGGTTCGGCGACTCCCGGCTGGCCGAGATGTACCGGCAGCGGTACTGGGATCCCCGGCTCTTCGAGGCCGTCCAGGTCCTGGCCCGGATCGCCGAGGGCGCGGACCTCGGGCTCGTCGAGCTGTCGCTGCGGTGGCTGCTCGACCGGGACGGGGTGGACGCGCTGCTGCTCGGCGGCTCGCGCGTCGAGCATCTGCGGGCCAATGTGGCGGCGGCCGAGGCGGGTCCGCTGCCGGCCGACGTGGTCGCGGCCTGCGACGAGGTCGGGGCCCGACTGCGGGGGCCGATGCCGGCTTATAACCGCTGACTTCCCTCCCCAGCACCACTGTCACCTGACACCCACCCCGCACCATCGAAGGAGCCCGCGGCATGACCGCCGACCACGACACCACCCCAGCGCAGGCCGCCGAGGAGCTGCGGACCGACGGGCGGGTGCGCGAGCGCCCGGACGACCCGGCGCGCGTCGAGGCGTTCCTGCCGGCCCCCGCCGTGCAGAACCACGCCGCCAACCTGGCCGTCCTGCCCGGGGGCGACCTCGGGTGCGTGTGGTTCGGAGGTACGCAGGAGGGCGTCGCCGACATCTGCGTATGGTTCTCCCGGCTCGCCCCGGGCGCGGACACCTGGACCGACCCGGTGCGGCTCTCCGACGACCTGACACGCTCCGAGCAGAACCCCGTGCTCTTCTCCGCGCCCACCGGCGAGCTGTGGCTGCTGCACACCGCCCAGCAGGCGGGCAACCAGGACACCGCCGAGGTACGGCTGCGCACATCGGCTGACGGGGGCGCCACCTGGGGGCCGACGCGCACGCTGTTCCCGGCCACCGCGACGGGCGGTGTCTTCGTACGTCAGCCCCCGGTCGTCCTGGACGGCGGCCGGTGGCTGCTGCCGGTGTTCCACTGCGTGGCCACCCCGGGCGTCCCGTGGGTGGGGGACCACGACACCAGCGCGGTGATGATCAGCGACGACCAGGGGCGGACCTGGCGGGAGCGGCCGGTGCCCGGGTCCACCGGATGTGTGCACATGAACATCCACCCGCTGCCCGACGGCACTCTGCTCGCCCTCTTCCGCAGCCGGTGGGCGGACGCCATCTACCGTTCGCACTCCCGCGACGGCGGCGAGACCTGGAGCGAGCCGGTGGCGACGGAGCTGCCCAACAACAACTCCTCCGTCCAGTACGTCCCGCTCGCCGACGGACGGCTCGCGCTGGTCTACAACCACAGCAGCGCCGCGGACGCCACCGCGCGCCGGGTCTCGCTCTACGACGAGATCGACGACGACGGCCAGGCGGGCGAGTCCCCGGCCGCCACCGCCACCGCCACCGCCGCCACCGCCGCGCCCGAGCCGGCCGAGGGCGGCAAGACCGCCTTCTGGGGCGCCCCGCGGGCCCCGATGACGCTCGCCCTGTCGTCCGACGGCGGCCACACCTGGCCGCACCGCAGGGACCTCGACACCGGTGACGGACACTGTCTGACCAACAACTCGCGGGACCGCCTCAACCGCGAGCTGTCCTATCCCTCCGTGACCCAGACACCGGACGGCGCGGTGCACATCGCGTACACCTACCACCGCCGGGCCATCAAGTACGTACGGGTGGCGCCGGATTGGGCGGCCGATGTCTGAGCCACGCCACGCGGTGGTCACCGGTGCCAGCTCCGGAATCGGCGCCGCCATCGCGACCCGGTTGCTGGACGAGGGGTGGCGGATCACCGGGATCAGCCGTACGGAGCCGGCGTCCGCCGAGCGGATGCGCTGGCTGCCGGTCGATCTGGGGCGTCCGGAGGCGGTGCGGGACGCGCTCGCCCCGGTGGCCGGGGTGGACGCGATCGTGCACGCGGCGGGTGTTCAGCGCTCCGCCCGGCTCGGTGGTCTTTCGGCGGCCGACGGCGAGCTGATGTGGCGGGTCCATGTGCAGGCGGCCGAGGTCCTGGTCGACGCCTTGGCGGACCGGATCGCGGACGGGGGACGGGTGGTCCTCGTGGGCAGCCGCACCATGACCGGTGTGCCGGGCAAGAGCCAGTACGCGGCCACCAAGGCGGCGCTTGCGGCCATGGCCCGGTCCTGGGCGGCGGAGTTGGCGCCGCGCGCGATCACCGTGAACGTGGTGGCCCCCGGCCCCACGGACACCCCGATGCTGCGGGACCCCGGCCGCAGCGCGACCCCTCCGGTCGTGCCGCCGCTGGGCAGGCTCGTACGGCCCGAGGAGGTGGCCGGGCTGACGTCGTTTCTGCTCGGCCCGGAGGGCGGCTCGACCACCGGTCAGACGCTGGTGATGTGCGGGGGCGCTTCGCTGTAACCCCCCGGGGGGCTTCACCCGCACCCGGCGTTAGTCATGACCCTGTCACGAGACCTCCTCTTGCCGTTCACCTTTGGGAGATCGGCTCTCTGACACGCTTTCGGCGATCGAACGTGAATCGGGGAGAGGACCGCCTGTGCACATCACCCGTGTGACCCGCTGGAAATCCCTGGCCCTGCTGGTCTGCGCGGTGGCCGTGACCGCCACCGTGCAGACTCCCGCCACCGCCGGCACCACCTTCGCCGACTCGACGCGGGCAGCCGGCTATGACGACACGTACTACAAGGACGCGATCGGCAAGACGGGGCAACCCCTCAAAGACGCCCTGCACAAGATCATCAGCACCAACAGCAAACTGACCTACAGCCAGGTGTGGGACGCCCTCAAGAACACCGACGAGGACCCCCGTAACTCCGCCAACGTCATCCTGCTCTACTCCGGCCGCTCGCAGAGCAAGAGTTCCAACGGCGGCAACGCCAACGACTGGAACCGGGAACACGTCTGGGCCAAGTCACACGGTGACTTCGGCACCGCGACCGGTCCGGGCACCGATCTGCACCATCTGCGCCCCGAGGACGTGTCGGTCAACAGCACCCGCGGCAACAAGGACTTCGACGAGGGCGGCTCCGCGGTGTCCGAGGCGCCCGGCAGCTACACCGACTCCGACTCCTTCGAGCCCCGCGACGCCGTCAAGGGCGATGTGGCCCGCATGATCTTCTACATGGCGGTGCGCTACGAGGGCGGCGACGGCTTCGCCGACCTCGAGGTCAACGACAAGGCGGGCAACGGCAGTCAGCCGTATCTGGGGCGGCTGTCCGTGCTGCGCAAGTGGAGCGCCGAGGACCCGCCGGACGCCTTTGAGCAGCGGCGCAACCAGGTGATATACGACGACTACCAGCACAACCGCAACCCGTTCGTCGACCACCCCGAGTGGGTCGACGAGATCTGGTAGCCGCGCGCTCTCGGACCCGCCCTCAAGCCTGTCGGCAGCCCCGTTCTCAGCCCCGCCGGGCCATCGGGAACAGCTCCGTGGCGATGGGGCGGGTCTGAAGCGAGGGCAGCAGCAGCGCCCATAGATCGGCCAGATGGTCCTCGATGGACCGGCGCCGGTCCAGGGCCTCGGAGACGGTGTGCACGCCGAAGAAGGCGCAGACGACGGTCCGGGCGGCGCGCTCGGGGTCGATATGCGGGACGAGGTCGCCCTCGACGTGCGCCCGCTCCAGCATCTCGGTCACGGCGTCGATCCAGCCGACGAACGGCGGCGGGAGCGGCGCCGCGATCAGGGTGCGCTCCGTCCACAGCCGCGCCCCCGCCCGTACGACGATGTCGTCGCGGAAGGCGCGGGCCACCGCGAAGCTCAGCCGCACCAGCCGCTCCAGGGCCGGGGTGCCGGTGCCGGAGGCGGTGTTGGCGTACTGCTCGATCAGCGGTGGCCAGGTGGCGAAGTGTCCCTCGACGACGGCGAGCGCGAGCTTTTCCTTGCTCGCGTAGTGGAAGTAGATGGCGCCGCTGGTGTGGCCGGACCGGGCGGCGATATCGCTGATGCTGGTGCCGGCGTAGCCCCGTTCGTCGAAGAGGGAAGCCGCCGCTTCCAGGAGGGTTCGGCGTGTCTGCTCGGCCCGCTCTTGCACGTGGTGTCCGTCCTCGTTCCGTCGCGTGCGGTGCGTTGTCGGGGTGAACTTAGCGGACTTGTCGCATGTCATGGAGGTGAAGACCCACAGGTCCACCATTACTAGTATTTTATGGCGATCCTTGGTGAGGCGTGTGGCGTCCCGGAGCCGTGGGAGCTCGTGGCGCGGCGGCTGAGCTGGTCCCGCACCGTGGCGCGCGAGGCGGTGCACCGCGCCTCGGTGGCCGAAGTGCTGCTCACCGACGTCCGCGCGCTGGGCGGCGACCGGTTCGTGGCCGCGGTGCAGTGGCCACGCTCCCATCCCACGTTTCCGCATGGCCCGGACGGCCGCCACCACCCCCTGATGGTCGCCGAAACCCTGCGCCAGCTGGGCATCTATCTGCCGTCCCGCCACTTCGCCACCCCCGCGGGGGCGCACTTCGTGATCCGGGACCTGTCCTTCTCGCTCGATCCGGCCGCCGAGCCGTGGGCCGAACACGGGGCCACGGATGTGGTCTGCCGCGCCGCGGTGACCGATGTGCGCACCACGCCCTGCGGGCGGTTCGTCACCGGGCTGCGGATCGACGTCGGGCTTCTCGTGGACGGGATGCCCTTCGCGCGGGCCGGTGGCACCGCGCGCTTCCTGGACCCACCGGCGTATGAGACGGCCCGTCGGGCGGCGTCGGAGGCGACCGCGCCGCCGCGGGTCGGTGTTCTCGCCCGGCCCTCGCCGCGGTCGGTGGCGGTGCCGGCGGCGCGCGACGTTCTGGTGGTGCGGGAGGCGGGCATTCTGCGCCTGGACCCGGCGGACCTGCGCCACCCCTTCTTCTTCGACCACTGGAGCGACCATGTGCCGGGCCTGGTGCTGCTGGAAGCCGCCCGCCAGGCCGCGGCGTTGGCGACGGAGGGTGTTCACACCCGCCCCGTCGGCTGCCGGCTCCGCGCCCTGCGGTTCACCGAATTCGCCCCGCCCGCCCGGGTGGAGTGCGTCCCGCACGGCAGGACCTGTGTCTTCCGGCTGAGGCAGGCGGGGGAGTGGACCGTGGTCGGCGTACTTCAGTACCCCTGAGTACCCCTGAGCGACGAACAACAGGCTGACGAGCAAAGCGTCGGCGAGCACAAGCGCGACGAACAAAACGCCGACACATGGTAATTTCTTGCTTACTGCGGGTCATCAAACTACCGTAGTGATCGTTATCTTTCGGGCAGGCGACTCTCCGCCTGTACGGCTTCCCGCGTCGCGCACGCGATCAAGCGCTCGCGCGTCGGCGGCAGCGGTTGGCGCATCCGCGCCTGAGCCGCCAGGAACCCCACGCCTGAGCCGCCAGGAACCCCACTGCGCTGCTCTTCAGCAGGTACAGGCACGCCCTGCGCCGATCGTCCACCCCCATGGAACGGCAGGCAGATGACAGCCAACACGCTTCTCGCTTGGACCCCCGCCGCCATCGTCTTCGACTGCGACGGCACCCTCATGGACTCCGAACGCCACTGGGAAAAGGCGCGCGAGGTGGTGCTCGGCCACCACGGCTGCGCCCCCGACCCGGAGTTCGCGCAGGCCACCAAGGGTCTCCACTACACCGAGTGCGGCCGCATGCTGGCCGAGTACGCGGGCGCCCCCGCGCTCGCCGAGCAGATGACCGAACAACTCCTCGCGAGTTTCCGCCAGCTGGTGGCCGACGACCCGGTCACCATGCCGGGCGCCACCGAACTCGTCCGCAAGACCGCCGCGTTCGCCCCGCTGGCCGTCGCCAGCAACTGCCCGCGCGATGTGGTCGAGGCCGGGCTGTCCCGCGCGGGGCTGCTGCGGTACTTCGGCCATGTGCTGGTCCCGGAGGGGGAGGTGCGCCCCAAGCCGTATCCGGACGTCTATCTGGAGGCCGCCCGGCTGTGCGGTGCGGCCCCCGGCGACGCGCTGGCGGTCGAGGACTCCCACTGCGGCTTCGTGTCCGCGTCCCGGGCCGGGCTCAGGGTCCTCGCGGTGGGCCCGCGCAAATCACTGGACAACGCCGTCGGCGAAATCCCACCGGTGGATCTGTGGGTCGCGAGCCTCGCGGATCCCGACCTGGTCAAATGGGCGGACACCCGCAGACCCTGACCCCGGGTCAGTTGTGTTGCGCGTGGGTGGCGTGGCCCTTCCCGGGCTCCATGTCCATGCCGTCGTGCTCCGTGCCCTTGTCCTCTGAGCCCCCGTGTTCCATGCCCCCGTGGAACGTACCGGTCTCGATGGTGCCGCCGAGCTTGACGCGCAGCGGCTTCAGGGAGTCCTCCGACGGGGCCGTCACCGACCAGCGGTAGCCCACCAGGTAGGTGCCGCCGTAGTCCTTGGAAACCGACAGCCAATCGCGCTTGCCCTTGTCGGTGGCGAAGGTGACCACGGTGTACTGGGACTTACCGGCCTTGCACGCCGCCTGGCGCAGCTCCTCGGCGTCCGTGACGACGTTCGCCTTGCAGCCGATGGCATCGGCGATCTTCGTCAGCGACGCGGGCCCGGCGGAGTCCGCGCCGGATTTCGTGCCGGACTTCGCACCGGATTTCTCGGCTGACGGGGAGGTTTTCTTCTGTGCGTGGCCGGAGTGGCTCTGCCCCTCGCTCCCGGCGCAGCCGCTCACCAGCAGCACCGCGCAGAGCGCGGTGGCACGCAGTACGTGTGACACGTCAACCTCCCGGTGGTGGTCCGGCGGGGTGGCCCGGTGCCCTCATGGCCTCGGGCCACCCCGCTCGGTGGACCGCTTGCTTCGTACGGACCGCTTGTCTGTGTATCACTCCGAGGCGGCCACGCCGGCCTTCTTGGCCTTGTCGGTGACCGCGAACCACAGCCCCTGCTTGCCCTGTCCGTTGGTGTCGCCGGGCTTGGTGTCCCCGGTGAACGTGTACAGCAGCCAGCAGTCGAAGGCCAGCTGCTTGGACCCGTCGGGCCGGGTGAACGTGGTGAGCTTCTTGGGGTCGACCCCGGCGACCTTGCTGGTGTCGACCGGCTTGACGGGCTTCCAGGTCTCCAGGCAGGCGTTCAGGCAGCCGGTCTTCATCGGCCAGGCGCTGTCCTTGTCGAACCGGTAGACGGTCATGCCCTGGCCGTCCACGACGATCTTTCCGAGCTTGGCGTTGCTGGTGACCGCGAGCTGGAGGCTGTTGTCCTGGGCGGCCTTCTTCCCGGCCGGCTTGCCGTCGGGTGCCAGCGCGTTCCAGGTGCCGCCCACGCCGTGGCCCTTGGTGTCCCCGGCCTTGGTGTCCCCGGCGAAGCGGTACACCGGCCAGCCGCCCAGCGTGAGCTGCTTGGTGCCGTCGGCGCGGGTGACCGAGCCGAGTTCCTTCTCGGCGATCCCGGTGCTGACGGTGGCGTCGCTCGCGGGCACCGGGGGCCACTTGGTGGCGCAGGCGTCGTTGCAGCTGGACTTGGGGGAGGCGCCGGAGGTGTCCTCGTCGAACCGGTACAGGGTCCAGCCCTTGCTGTCGGTCACGACCGAGCCGAGCTTGGGCACGTCCCGTACGGACAGCTGCTTGGCCGGGCCGGTCAGCGCGTCCTTGCCGGAGGTGGCGTCGCCGCTGTCGCCCCCGGCCTCGTTCCCGGCGCCCGTGCCGGCGCCGGTGCCATAGCCCGACGCGCCCGATGTGGCGCCGACACCCACGGTCTGGGTGCCGCCGATGGGCTGGACGTTGGCGCTGCCCGCGGACTTGTTCTCACTGGCGCCGCACGCCGCCGTCATCAGGACCATCGCGACGGAGGCCCCCGCGAACGCGATCTGCCGCTTCTTCATGCCCACTCCTTCAAGCCTGCGTTCCGGCGGCTGTTTTGCGCCGACGTCACTTGCATACGGAGGGCGTCTCGGCGCGCGTTCATGGCCTTCGGAATTTGTCATCAGACGCAAAAGTTCGGCGTTCGTTGAGCCCAAACGAATCGACGGCCGTTCCATGACGGCCGTCGAGATGAGGAAGATGAGGGAGGGTGAGGGATGGGAGCCGGGCTACGCCTCCATGCGCAGCGCGAGCGCGGGGCAGCGCCGTACCGCGCGGACGGCCTGCCCGCGCAGCTGGCGCGGCACACCGTACTTGGCCCGGTTCGGGTAGCCGTCGATGCCGAGCTCGATCACCTCGGGGAGGATGTCCGCGCACAGCCCATGGCCCTGGCACAGCGTCCAGTCCACGAGCAACTGCTCCGACTCGTCCCGCTCGTCCCGCCGGGCGGCGGAGGGGCCCGGGGGCAGGGCCAGCGGCCCGGAGGGGGCGCCGTCGGTCAGCGGCAGCACCCCGAGCGTGGGACGGCCGCATCCGGGGCCCAGCGCGTGCTCCCGGAACTCGTCCGGAAACGCCTCCAGCGCGGTGGTCACAAAGCCGGCCGTGCCATCGGGGTGGCTGCAGGCGCCACGGCGCTTCACCGACTCGATGTACGCGCTGACGGTGTCCAACGCCGCCTGGCCACCGCCCCGTTCGACCTGGTCGATGGCGTCCGCGAGCGCGGGCAGCCCGATGAAGCAGGGCCCGCACTGGTTGGCGGTCTCGCCCGCCAGCCAGCGCGCCACCCGGGCGGTCTCACCGACCGGGCAGGTGTTCTCCGGGATCGGCAGCACCGCTCCGGCCCCGAGCCGCGCGTTGTACTTCTCCATGGACTCCCGGGAGATGTTCACCGACGCCAGGCTGTCGGGCAGCAGCCACTTGCCGTGGTAGCCGCCCACCAGGACCCCCTGGCCCGGGGTGAGGCCGCACAGCTCCAGGACGTAGCTGAGCGGCACCCCGAACGGGGTCTCCATGACGAACTTCCCGCCCACCGTCAGCAGGGTGGTGCCGGGCTCGGTGGGCAGCCCCACCGAGCGGAACGGCAGGGCGCCCATCCGGGCGGCCACCGCGAGCTGGGCGAATGTCTCGGTGTTGGACAGCAGGGTCGGCAGCCCGGCCAGGCCGCTGTCGCTGGTGCGGATCTTGCGGCCGTTGGGGATGGCCGGGGCGCCACTGATGCCGTTGATGACCGCGCCGCCCTCGCCGGCCACGAAGCGGTCGTCCGTCACGCTCACCTGCACCCGCGGCCCGCTCGGGCCGCGCTCGGCGATGGCGGCGCTCAGCGACTCCTCGACATCCGGCCGGTGGACCGCGATGGCCACATCGTCGGCACCCATCGCGGTGGCGGCCAGCACGGCCCCGTCGATGACCAGATGCGGGGTGTGCAGCAGCAGCGCGGTGTCCTTGAGGCAACTGGGTTCGCCCTCACTGCCGTTGACGACCACCGCGCAGCGGCCGTCCCGGCGGCCGGCCGACTCGATGACGGCCGTCACCTTCTTGGCGAACGGAAAACCCGCGCCACCTCGCCCGCGCAGGTCGATGTTCTCCGCGAGGGCCACCAGCTCGTCCGCGCGCAGCGCGGGCATCGAGCCGTGGACGGTCAGATGACCGACGCGGTCGAGCCGGTATGTCTCGTCCAACCCGGCCAGCAGCCGGGGCGGATCGATACAGGCCAGTCTGGGTTTGGTCGAGATCACGCGCCCCACCCGCGCGAGGCGCCGAGGGGTTCGCCGTCACGGGAGGAGGCCCCGCCGGCCGTCGGAGGCTTGCGCGGCCCGCCGCCCCGGGCACTGGGGATCACGGGGATCTGGCCGGTGACGATGGCATCGCGCTCGCTGCGCTCGGCCCGGCGGCTGGCGAGCCGGATCCACAGTGTGATGGCCACGGCGACCAGCGCGACGGCATAGGAGGCGGTCGCCCACTCCTTCGCCACGCGACCCGCCTTCAGGCCGTGGACCAGCGCGGCGCACCATGCGACGTAAGCCGACACATGCAGCGCCCGCCACCAGCGGTAGCGCCAGCGGGACTTGCCGGCGGAGGCGAAGGAGCTGCGTACCGCTCCCGTCACCGCCGCCATGATGAACAGGTATCCGGCCAAGGTGCCAAGTCCGATCAGCACAGGTTTATTTGCGTCAGCGAACGGTATCACGATGGCCGCGGCGGGCGTGTGACTCTCTGCCACCTTCACCCACACATGGAGCGCGAGAAAGAGCAGGCCGGCCACCGCGGCGGCGCGGTGGACGCCCTGGGCGAGCAGCCGGTGCCTCGAGTGGAGGATCAGCCGGTCGGTGGCCGCCAGGCCCCACAGCACGGCGCTGCTCAGCGAGACCAGTGCGAGGACACCGGCCCCGAAGTCCAGGAAGGCCCAAGTTTTCGTGAACGCACCGGCGTTGCCGGCCACGATCAGTGAGATTATGACCGCCGCGACAGCGGCGTACAGCGCGGAGTGGCGCGGCCAGCCGATGCCGGCCCGGACCGGGCGGGCGCGGCGGTCGGCTCGTCGCCCCCCGGGTCCTCCGGGTCCTTGTGGCATGGTTGATCCGCCGTGGCGAGCCCTGCGGCGCGGCCCCGGAATCGGGGGAGTCGGCGGCTGGGGCATGGGCATCGAAAGCCTCCCGATCGCGCCTGATCGCGCGAGTGACGAGTACGTCAAGTCGTCTTTGGGTACGGCAGCATCTCCGAACTACACGTGATCTCCATAAGATTTGTCGTAATGTGACAACTTCTTGTGGACGACCACTGCCCACACCGTCTTGGGCTGCTCCACTGTCATTTCGATGGCAAAGACCCGGCAAAGCGCCGGGACCGGCAGGGGAGGGGTTCCTCCAAGATTCATCGGAGGACCCTCGACTCCCTTTTCCGGAGTGGACGACCCGGCGACGGAGGCAACCTCCACGGGCCTGACCGACCCCCCAACGGCCAGGCCTCCCCCCGGCAAGAACGAGGTAATGATGGGCGAACTCGCGAACCGCATCTGGTCCCCCCGTCCCACCCGTGGCGAGCGGACCCGCGTCCTGCGCAATGAACTCCCGTCCCTGGCCGAAGAGGTGATTGAGACCCTTCGGCGCAGAATTCCGGGATTCGCCAACCTCTTGGAGGACACTGAGCGTGACAAGGTGCGATGGACGGTCGAACAGGCTCTGCTGACCGCACTCGGCTACCGGACCCCAGGCGACGAGGCCACCGAACATGTGGCGGCCGATGGCGCCCGGGGCCGTGGCCCCCTGACCGAGGTACCGCCCGAGCGGGCCAGGCGCGATCTCTTCGACGCCCTGGTCGGCGAGGTACCCGTATCCGAGCGTGGCCTGGCCGAGCTGTCCCGGGCCGCCCGCTGGCCGCTGCCTGAAACGATCCAGGCCATCGCACTGCCCACCCCGGGCGAAGCACCGCAACTGGCCGCGGTGTTCGGCGACACCCTGATCGGCGCCGTCGGCGACGAGCTCTGCCTGCTGATCCCTGACCCGGACACAGGCACTGACACCGGCACACCCGTCGGCACCGCCACCGCCACCGCTACCGCCACGGGCACCGGCCCGGACACTCCCCTGACCGAGGGAGCGACCGCCGAGCCGGACCCCGACCGGGACACCGGCACCGAGCCCGGCTCCGCGCGTGGCGCGCTGGAGGCCGCGCTGCGGGGCCGTACCGCCTCCGTCGGCCATGTCGTTCCGCTGAACGACGCGGTCTCCTCGGTGCGGTGGGCCCGCCGGCTGCTGACCATGACCCATGCGCGCAGCGGCCCCGAGGCCCGGATACTCTTCGTGGACGACCACCTCTCCACGCTGCTGCTGCTCCAGGACGAGTCGCTGGTACGGGCCTTGGCCTCCCGCTGGCTCAAGCCGCTGGCCGGGCTGACCCCCCGGCAGAGCGAGCGGCTGCAGATGACCCTGCTCGCCTGGCTCGAGGGCGGTGGCGCGCCCGAGGCGGCCAAAGCGCTCAAAGTGCACCCGCAGACCGTGCGTTACCGGCTGCGGCAGATCGAGAAGCTCTTCGGGCCGGGCCTGCGGGACCCGCGGATACGCTTCGAGCTGGAGATGGCGCTGCGCGGCCGACGCCTGATGGCGCAGATGGACCGGATCAGGCGCCACTACTCCCGGGCGGTCACCCGCAGGGGCCGCGGAGCGCCGACCGGCCTGCGGCCCGTGGGCGGCATCGCGAGGGAGGCGCGCGTCAACGGACTGTGAGCCAGGGGCCGTATGAGCCCGACCACATGGAGCTGCCGGCCGCGGATCGCGGCCCGCAGCGCCAAGGGGTGGGGGGTGGTGGGGGCGGGCCGCCCCCCCGGGAGATAGGAAGAACGGGGGGGGGTGTGAGAGTTTGGAGAA
>NZ_JBSFMM010000216.1:0-18629 GCF_053599555.1 Streptomyces sp. NPDC000941 | reverse complement strand
GCGGTCGCTGCCGCCACCACCGCGCGACGGGCGGTTGCCGGCGCGGGCGGCGGCGTTCTCGGCGCGGACCTCGGCGATGTTCTTGACGTCGCCCTTGTAGATCCAGACCTTCACGCCGATGCGGCCGAACGTCGTACGGGCCTCGAAGAAGCCGTAGTCGACATTCGCGCGGAGCGTGTGCAGGGGCACACGGCCCTCGCGGTAGAACTCCGAGCGGGACATCTCGGCGCCGCCGAGACGGCCACCGCACTGGATCTTGATGCCCTTGGCGCCGGCCTTCATCGTGCTCTGCATCGACTTGCGCATCGCACGACGGAAGGAGACGCGGGAGGACAGCTGCTCGGCGACGGCCTGGGCCACCAGCTGAGCGTCCACCTCGGGGTTCTTGACCTCGAGGATGTTCAGCTGCACCTGCTTGCCGGTCAGCTTCTCCAGCTCGCCGCGGATACGGTCGGCCTCCGCGCCGCGGCGGCCGATGACGATGCCCGGCCGGGCGGTGTGGATGTCGACGCGGACGCGGTCACGGGTGCGCTCGATCTCCACCTTGGAGATACCGGCGCGCTCCATGCCCTTCGTCATCATCCGGCGGATGGCGACGTCTTCCTTGACGTAGTCCTTGTACAGCTTGTCGGCGTACCAGCGGGACTTGAAGTCCGTGGTGATACCGAGCCGGAACCCATGCGGGTTAACCTTCTGGCCCATTACCGGGTTCCTTCCTTGCTGCTGACGACCACGGTGATGTGGCTGGTCCGCTTGCGGATCCGGTAGGCGCGGCCCTGGGCGCGCGGACGGAACCGCTTCAGGGTCGGGCCCTCGTCGACGTACGCCTCGGAAATGACGAGGCTGTCGGCGTCGGTGTGGTCGTAGTTGTGCGCGGCGTTGGCAATGGCGCTGTCCAGCACCTTGCCGACCGGCACGCTCGCGGCCTGCGGAGCGAATCGCAGGACCGCCTGAGCCTCCGTGGCGCCCATGCCACGGATGAGGTCCACCACGCGGCGGGCCTTCATGGGCGTGACGCGGATGTACCGCGCCTGGGCCCTGGCTTCCATGGTTGTCCCTTCGGTGTCTGTCTGAGTCATTCGCTTGCTCCGCTGATCAGCGACGACGCGACTTGCGGTCGTCCTTCTCATGGCCGCGGAAGGTGCGGGTCGGCGCGAACTCGCCGAGCTTGTGGCCGACCATCGACTCGGTGACGAACACCGGGACGTGCTTGCGGCCGTCGTGCACCGCGATCGTGTGGCCGAGCATGGCCGGGACGATCATCGAGCGGCGGGACCAGGTCTTGATGACGTTCTTGGTGCCGGCTTCGTTCTGGACATCCACCTTCTTGCTCAGGTGGTCGTCGACGAAGGGCCCCTTCTTGAGACTGCGCGGCATCTAAACCCGCTCCTAGCGCTTCTTGTTCGTCTTGCGGCGGCGGACGATGTACTTGTTGCTGGCCTTCTTCGGCGAGCGAGTACGACCCTCCTTCTGACCCCACGGGGAAACCGGGTGGCGGCCACCGGAGGTCTTGCCCTCACCACCACCGTGCGGGTGGTCGACCGGGTTCATCACGACACCACGCACGGTCGGGCGGACGCCCTTCCAGCGCATACGGCCGGCCTTGCCCCAGTTGATGTTCGACTGCTCGGCGTTGCCGACCTCGCCGACAGTGGCGCGGCAGCGGATGTCGACCAGGCGGACCTCACCGGAGGGCATGCGCAGATGCGCGAAGGAGCCCTCCTTGGCCAGCAGCTGCACGGAGGCACCCGCGGAGCGGGCGAACTTCGCGCCGCCGCCGGGCCGCAGCTCGATGGCGTGGATCGTGGTACCGACCGGGATGTTGCGCAGCGCCAGGTTGTTGCCCGGCTTGATGTCGGCCCCGGGGCCGTTCTCGACCCGGTCGCCCTGCGTCAGACCGCGCGGCGCGATGATGTAGCGCTTCTCGCCGTCGGCGTAGTGCAGCAGCGCGATACGCGCGGTGCGGTTGGGGTCGTACTCGATGTGTGCGACCTTCGCCGGGACGCCGTCCTTGTCATGACGGCGGAAGTCGATCACGCGGAACGCACGCTTGTGACCGCCACCCTGGTGGCGGACCGTGATGCGGCCGGCGTTGTTACGACCACCCTTGCTGTGCAGCGGGCGGACCAGCGACTTCTCCGGCGTGGACCGCGTGATCTCGACGAAGTCGGCGACGCTGGAGCCACGACGGCCCGGGGTCGTCGGCTTGTACTTGCGGATACCCATTTCTCAGTCCTCGGAAGATTCCGGACTTCTGGACGCTCCGATCTCCGCTAGGAGACCGGGCCGCCGAAGATGTCGATTCGGTCGCCCTCGGCGAGGGTCACGATGGCGCGCTTGGTGTCCTTGCGCTTGCCGAAACCGGTCTTGGTGCGCTTGCGCTTACCCTGCCGGTTGATCGTGTTGACCCCGGTGACCTTGACCGAGAAGACCGCCTCGACGGCCTGCTTGATCTGGGTCTTGTTGGCGCCGGGCGCGACGATGAACGTGTACTTGTTCTCGTCGAGCAGCGCGTAGCTCTTCTCGGACACGACCGGCTTGACGAGAACGTCGCGGGGGTCCGTGAAGGTCTTGCTGGTGACAGCGGTCGCCTCACTCATCAGGCGGCGCTCCCTTCGGTCTTCTCAGCGGCCTTGGGACCAGCCACGAAGGACTCGAAGGCGGCCTTGGTGAAGACCACGTCATCGGAGACGAGCACGTCGTACGTGTTCAGCTGGCCCGGCTCCAGGATGTGCACCTGGGGCAGGTTACGGGCGGACAGCCACGCGGCCTCATCGCTCCGCTCGACGACCAGGAGCAGGTTCTTGCGCTCGCTGATCTTGCCGAACAGGGTCTTGGCGGCCTTGGTGGAGACCTCGCCCTCGATCACGCCGGTCACGACGTGGATACGGCTGTGGCGCGCCCGGTCCGAGAGGGCACCGCGCAGCGCGGCGGCCTTCATCTTCTTCGGGGTGCGCTGGCTGTAGTCGCGCGGCACGGGGCCGTGCACGACGCCACCGCCGGCGAACTGCGGCGCGCGGGTCGAGCCCTGACGGGCGCGGCCGGTGCCCTTCTGGCGGTACGGCTTCTTGCCACCGCCACGGACCTCGCCGCGGGTCTTGGTCTTGTGCGTGCCCTGACGGGCAGCGGCCAGCTGGGCGACGACGACCTGGTGGATCAGCGGAATGCTGACCTGCGCGTCGAAGATCTCCGCGGGGAGCTCGACGGTCCCGGCCTTGTCGCCTACCGGCGAAAGGATGTCAATGGTGCTCATCGGTTACCTCAGGCCCCCTTGGCCGCGGTACGGACCAGGACGAGGCCGCCGTTCGGACCAGGAACCGCTCCCTTGATCAGGAGCAGACCCTTCTCCGCGTCAACGGCGTGGACGGTCAGGTTCTGGGTGGTGACCCGCTCGTTGCCCATACGGCCGGCCATGCGCAGGCCCTTGAACACGCGGCCCGGGGTGGCGCAGCCACCGATGGAGCCCGGCGAGCGGTGCTTGCGCTGGGTGCCGTGTCCGGCGCCCAGGCCCTTGAAGCCGTGGCGCTTCATGACACCGGCGGTGCCCTTGCCCTTGCTGGTGCCGGTCACATCGACCTTCACACCGGAGTCGAACACCTCGGCCTTGACCTCCTGGCCGAGCGTGTACTCGGAGGCGTCGGCGGTGCGCAGCTCCACCAGGTGGCGGCGCGGGGTCACATCGGCCTTGGCGAAGTGGCCCTTGAGGGGCTTGTTCACCTTGCGCGGGTCGATCTCGCCGAAGGCGATCTGGACGGCGTCGTAGCCGTCCGAATCAGCGGTACGGACCTGGGTCACGACACAGGGGCCGGCCTTGACGACGGTGACGGGGACGATGCGGTTGTTCTCGTCCCACACCTGCGTCATGCCGAGCTTCTCGCCCAGGACGCCCTTGATCTGCTTAGCCATCTCGCGCGTCACCTCAGAGCTTGATCTCGATGTCGACGCCGGCCGGCAGGTCGAGACGCATGAGCGAGTCGACGGTCTTCGGCGTGGGGTCGAGGATGTCGATGAGGCGCTTGTGGGTACGCATCTCGAAGTGCTCGCGCGAGTCCTTGTACTTGTGCGGCGACTTGATGACGCAGTACACGTTCTTCTCTGTGGGCAGCGGCACCGGGCCCGCGACCGACGCACCAGTGCGGGTCACCGTCTCGACGATCTTCTTCGCCGAGGAGTCGATGACCTCGTGGTCGTAGGCCTTGAGCCGGATGCGGATCTTCTGTCCCGCCATGGCTGCTTCGTAGTCCTGTCTCTCGTAACGCTCCGGAACCCGGTCGGTTTCCGTCCTTCCCCGCCTCACCTCCGACCCACGCGGTCGGGCGTGTCGCGCCCCCTCCGGCAAATCGCGGCATGCGAGATCCCTTATGGAAGAGGGTTGTGGGGGAAGAACACCCACCGGGTGCCTGGCCGGGGCCCCGCTGACACTTCCCGGAAGATTCCCGTACGTCCGCCCCTGATAAGGGGCGACGAGTACTGTGGGACTCGCTTCCGGTCCTCCCGGCGGGAGGCGCGCAGCATCGGCACTCAACCGAGCAACCCGGATAGTCTGCCACACGGGGCGTACCAGATGCCAATTGGGAAGCGGTGAAGCGTACCCCTGACGGGGGGCTCTTCAAACTCGGCGCGCGCCCGAGGCCGGGGCACGGGTTCGGGATGTCACCGAATGTGACTCCGGGCACAACAGGACCCAAGACCCAACCGGTGCCGATCTCCGCGCGTCTCTCTCCAGGGGAACACACGACGCATTCGCACTCCGGGGCACCGGCATGCTCACGCGGCATGCACACGAGGCCGATCCACCCGCCCCGCTGACACCCCCTGGAAGCGCCCCCATGACCTCCACCGCGCAGGCCCCCAAGCAGACCCGCGGCCCGCGGCGCGCCCGGAGCACCCGCCCCCGAAATATGGCGGTGGCGCTGGCGGCCGGTGTGGCCCTGATCGCCGGGGTCGTGTTCGCCTTACGCGATGACGGCGGTGACGGCAAGGGCGCGCCCCGTGCCGCGGACCCGACAGCCCTGCCGCCCGACGCCATCTCGGCCACCTCCAGACCCCCTCGCCCGGGCTCCCCCGCCACCGCGACCGGCGAGTTCGTCACCGCGAAGTCCTCCGGCGCGGTGATCGGCAAGGGAAGCGATCTGCGCCGGTTCAAGGTCATGGTGGAGAACGGCACCGGCATCGACGCGAAGCGGGCCGCGGCCGAGATCTCGGCGATCCTCGCCGACAGGCGCGGCTGGACCAGGGACGGCACGCACTCCTTCCAGCTGGTCGCCGACGGCCCCTCCGACTTCGAGGTGAAGATCGCCACCCCGGACACGGTCGACGAGATCTGCGGCGCCGTGGGCCTGGACACCCATGGCGAGGTCAACTGCGACGCCGGCACCCAGATCATGGTCAACCTCAAACGCTGGAACACCGGCTCCCCGGAGTTCTCCGGCCCCATCAGCGGCTACCGGGCGCTGATCGTCAACCACGAGGTCGGCCACCGCATCGGCCACGGCCACGAGACCTGCCCGGGGAAGGGCAGGCGGGCGCCGGTGATGATGCAGCAGATATACGGGCTGAAGGGCTGCGTCGCGAACGAGTGGCCGTACAGCGCGAAGGGCCGCTACATCGAGGGCCCGGCGGTCCCGTGACGACTACATGTGATCGATCTGGGTCAGGTCGATGTCGATGGTGAAGGGAACGGTCAGCTTCAGCCGCTCGTGATGGATGCCGGTGATCGCGTAGGACTTGGTCACTGGGTCCAGCTCGTAGGTGTGCACCACGGGGTGTTCCCGCTCACCCGCCATCTCGACCAGCCAGAAATGCGGAATGCCGGCGGCAGCGTATTTGCGGGGCTTGGTGTCGCGGTCCCGGTCCTCGGAGTCCGGCGAGACGACCTCCACGGCGAGCACGACGTCGGCTGCTTCGTACCGCGTCTGCTTTCGGCCCCGCCATGCTTCCGCGTGCAGCACCACGATGTCCGGCTCTGGGGCGTTACGGGGCCCCAGCACGACTGTCATCTCCCTGCGCACCAGGAACTCGTCCGGCGCCGTCGCACGCAGCCCATACGTCAGAAGATCCGTTGCCAAGGTATGGAAATCCCGCTGCGGGCTCACGAAGACCAAGCTCCCGTCGATCAACTCAGTGTGCGGCGGGAGGTCGGGCAGATTGAAGAGATCGTCCACGGTGTAGCCGTCCGGCGGCGGCACGGGCCAGGTGTGCAGCGGTTCGGCGGTCATGATTCCTCCCATGGACGAGATCTTCGACCGTGTTCCCAAGGTAGCGCCCCCAGATACGACGAAGCCGCACATACGGAGGAACCGCAGTGCACGAGGTTGACCCATTTAGTTTCAGGCGAAACCGTATCGAATGAGCGGACAGCTGTAGCGTGGACTCATGACCGCCGACGCTCCCCGCCGAACCACCGCCTCGCGTGCGACCGACCGCCCCGGGGACGAATCGCCTTTCGCTCTCGGTCTGCTGCTCCGCCGGGCGCACTGGCGCGCGGCCTCGGTGATGACGGAGGCGCTTCGGCCGCTCGGCATCGAGTTGCGGCATTTCGCCGTGCTGATCGAGCTGGTCAACCGCGGGGCCACGGTGCAGCGCGACCTGGCGGCGGCAACCGGGTCGGACAAGGCGGGCATCATGCGGGCCGTGGACGACCTGGAGCGCAAGGGGCTGGTCGTACGGAACTCTGTTCCGGGGGACCGGCGGGTACGGGCGGTGGAGATCACGCCTCAGGGACTCGAACTTTTCGAAGCGGCTCATACGGCGGCGGAGCCGCTGGCCGAGCGGCTGGTTGCCGGACTGGGTCCTGGCGAGCCCGAGCGGCTGACGGATCTGCTGACCCGGTTCGCCCATCCCCCAGCCGCCGAGGCGTAAGCGCGCCCGTGCACCGGTTACCCGCCGGCCGCACGGGCGCGCCTCGTCTCACGCGGCTTTCGCGGCGAAGCGCTCCGCGAGTTCCTTGGCCATGCCGGCCGCTTCCTCGAAGGCGCGCTCGCGGGAGGCCTCGTAGAGGGGGACCAGTTCCGACATGGCCGGGTTGCGGGGGGCCATGGTGAGCTCAGCGACGATGAAGTCGACGTCCAGGCCGAGGGCGCCCTTGAGTACGGTCCCCAGGTAGTTCAGCACGAACTCGAAGCCCTCGCGCGGGGTGCCCGGCGCGTAGGAGCCGCCGCGGCTGGCGACGACGGTGACCGGGGTGCCCTGGGCGGAGGGGGCCTCGCCCGCGGTGCGGCCCATCAGGAACACGTTGTCCAGCCACGCCTTGAGGGTCGACGGGATCGAGTAGTTGTGCATGGGGGCGCCGATCAGGACTGCGTCCGCCTGCTCCAGTTCCTCGATGAGCTTCTCGCGCGCGGCGAACGCGGCGGACTGCTCCGGAGTGCGCTCGGACGGGGCGGTGAAACCAGCGGACCAGCCGTCGGCGGTGATGTGCGGCACAGGGTCGGCGGCGAGGTCGCGGTAGATCACCGTGCCCTGCGGGTGCTGCTCCTCCCACGCCTTACGGAAGACGTTCGCGATCGAACGGGACGAGGACGCCTCGCCGGGGAGCACGGACGAGTCGATGTGCAACAGCGTGACCATGGACTTTCTCCAAAGAGTGGTGCCCGAGGCAGGGAACCCGGGGCTGAGGATTCGCGCTCGATATTAGTTACGGCCGCGACGGTATCGAATGATACGATTGCGAGTGTAACGGAGACGGACACGTCGAGCAGCTGGGAGGCAGACGAATGGACGTCTATGAGGCAGTCACGAGCCGACGAGCGGTGCGCGGATTCACGGACCGGCCCGTGCCGGGGGAGACGCTGGAGCGCGTGCTCTCCGCCGCGGCCTGGTCGCCGTCCGGGTCGAACATTCAGCCGTGGCACATCTACGTGCTGACCGGCGGGCCGCTGGCCGAGGTCAAGAAGCGCGCCTGCGAGCGCCTGGCCGCAGGCGACCCCTGGGACGAGCCGGAGTACGAGCAGTACCCGCCCGCACTGAAGCCCCCGTACTGCGAGCGCCGATCCGCCTTCGGCGAGCAGCGCTACGGCGCGCTCGGCATTCCGCGCGAGGACCTGGCGGCACGTCAGCGGGCCGCTTCCGCGAACTGGGCCTGCTTCGGCGCACCCGCCGCGCTGTTCTGCTACATCGACCGCGGCATGGGCTCACCCCAATGGGCCGACGTCGGCATGTATCTGCAGACCGTGATGCTGCTGCTCCGCGCCGAAGGGCTGCACAGTTGCCCTCAGATGGCATGGGCGAAGTTCCACCGGAGCGTCGCGGAGGTCGTGTCACCCCCCGACGAGCTCATCCTCTTCTGCGGCATGTCGATCGGGTACGAGGACGCCACGGCGGATGACGCCCGCACGGACCGGGCGCCGCTCGATGAGACGGTCACGTTTGTGGATGGCCGCTGAATGCCACGAAGCGGGTCCAGGCGTCCGGGGTGAACGCGAGTTGGGGGCCCTGGGGGGCGGTCTTGGAGTCGCGGACGTGGATGGTGTCGGGGGTGGCGGCGACCTCGACGCACGACGGGCCGTCGTCCGTGCTGTAGCTACTCTTGGCCCAGGCGACCTCGACGCAGTCAGGGCCGTCAGGGGTGCTGTAGCTGCTCTTTATCCACTCAAAGGGCTTGAGTGTCATGTCTCTCCCCGCATTTTGTCGATGAAGGCCAGCGACTCTCGTGGCGTGAGAGCCTGCGCCCGGATGCTCCCATAACGGATGTCAAGGATCTGAGCCTCTTTGGGATTTGCGATTACGCGACTGACGAGCTGAATCTCGTTGTGCCCTACCGTGGTGCCGTCCTTGAGCCTGAGCAGGCGGAAAGAACCGTCGAGACCGGTGTTGTCCTCGCGGCTCAGCGGCAGGACCTGGATGTCCACGTTCCGCAACTGGCCGACCTCCAACAGGCGTTCGAGTTGCCTTCGCATCACCATTCTGCCCCCGATGGGGCGACGCAGCGTCGACTCACACTGCACAAAGCTGAAGACCGGTCGCGCCGTGGAGTCATCCACGATCTCCTGGCGGGCCATACGCGCGGCCACTCGCCTCTCCAGCTCATCCGCAGTGAACGGCGGCCGTCGCGTCATGAACGACGCCCGCGCGTACTCCTCAGTCTGCAAGAGCCCCTGAATGACGGAGTTGTTGTACGCGCACAGCTCGACCGCCTCCGCCTCCAGCTTCGCCAGATCCCGCACTTTCTTCGGATAGCGCGCCTCCGCGACGTCCTTCTTCATCGCCGCGATCTTGCCGCCCGCCCCCAGCACCTCATCCGCGCCGTCCAGGAACTCCGGCCGAGGAATCCGCCGCGCCCGCTCGACAGCCGAAACCAACTCCTCCCCGTAACCGATCGCCGTCCCCAACTCCACCTGCTTCAGCCCCGCTGCCTCACGCCACAGTTTGATCTGGCGGCCGACCGCCCTCATCACCGCAGCGCTGTCGTCATCCCACTCCTGATCCATGCCCCACCTCCGTGGTCCGGCTGTGCTCAACGCACCCACCCGGGACGCGTCACGGCGTACGGACCGGACAAGGCCGGACCACCACCGGACGGTCACCGTCCGTATCGGCGTCGCTACTTTTCAGCCTAGATGCACACGGCCACGCTGAGTGACATGAGCGAACATTTCACTCGAACAGACACTTCCGTTTCCGCCCCGGCCGCCCTCCGCTTCGCCGTACTCCTGTCCGCCACCCGCAAAGGCGCCCGCCTCGCCCGGCTGCTCGCGACCGAGCAACTGCGCTCCTGGGGGCTGCCGTTCGAGACGGCCGCGCTGGTCATCGCCGAGCTGGGGGCGAACGCCGCGTTGCACAGCCGCGTACCGGGCCGGAACTTCCGTCTCACGCTCACCGTCACCGGCGACACCCTCCGCATCGAGGTACGGGACCCGTGCCCGGAACGGCTGCCGACCGTCCGCCGCCCAAAGGGGGGTACGAACGACCCCGGCGAGAACGGCCACGGACTGCTGCTCGTAGAGGAGTTGGCGGACCGCTGGGGCGTCGTACCCGAGCTGATCTGCAAGACGGTCTGGGCCGAACTCGCCCTCCCGCCCCTGACCTAGTCCGCCCTGCGGCAGCTCAGGCCAGCGCGAGTGGCGTCGTGAGGACGACGGAGCGGCTGGACAGCACCAGCAGCAGATCGCCCACGGTGGCCATATTGCTGAGCCCCAGCTCCGAAACCGGGACCGTACCGGGGAGAGCTCGGGAGGCGACGCCCAGCAGGTGAAGCGTGTCGTCCTCGCCACGCACCGCGAGCAGTGCCGACGCGTCGTCCGGGGCGATCTGGTCGAGCACCGCGCTCAACCTGTCCTGGACGACCGCACACACCACCGCCAGCCGGTCCCGCTCACTCCGTGGCAGCCGTGCATACCGTCCGCATGGTCGCCGGCTGCCGCAGCGCGTCCTCCAGCGCGCGCATCACTGCCGTGCGCTCAGCCCGCCATTCGTCCTGGACACAGAAAAGCTTCACCAGCGGCAGACCCTGATCCAACTCCCGCTGCCACTGCGGCAGCATCAAGTCGATCAGCAACGCCTCCTCACGGAGGGGCGCACTCGCCCCCTCCCCGACGCCGATCAGGTTGAGCCACTGATTGCCCTCGGCCCAGCGCCATACCTGCGACCGTCCCACCGAGCCTTCGGGCTCGGGAAACGGCTGGTCGCCGCGTCGCTCGCCGCCGACCCACTGGAGCACGTTCTGCCTGCTGCGTCCGGTCCGCTCGGCGATGTCCCCCACACCCACCAGCTCCGGGTCCAGCCGGATGATCCGCAGGGCAGGCAAGGCCCGGCGCAGGCGACAACAGGCCCTTATGGGGTACGGCGCGGGTCTCCCTCAGGAAGCGGACACAGCGCGGCGCGCGCCGCTATCCTGCGGGCCGCACGGTCGGCGTTCTGCGGCGTGCCCGGCACGGGAATGGTCAGGCAGCGCCCCTCGCACGGGCAGTACAGCCGCCCCCAGTGCCCCTCCTTCCTGATCGTCCATCCCCGGGCCACGCCCCAGCGGCGGCACCGAAGCCCGGAAAGACGGTCCTCGGTGGCCCGTACGCCTCGGCCGCGGGCGATCAAAGACAAAGAACCCCTGGAAAGAACCCACCCAACCCAACCAAACCTCACCCCCGTCACCCACGCGGGTGATTCCGCCCGACCGGGCTGGCGCTCAAGCGGTTCGGCGGGGCAGGCTCGGGCTCGACAACCCCAGACATGCGACGGCCCCCGGCCGGGACTCGCAATCCCGATCGAGGGCCTGACCACCGAGGAAGTAGGCGCTTCCCCAATGGCTGAGCAGCAGCTTAGCGCGCGCCCGCGCGCCCGTTCCGTGGTTCGCCGATCCGCAGGCGGCGTCACTCAGATCAGTGATTACCAGCCCAAGCGATACACGATCATCGGCGATCACCTCACCCAGAACCACAACCTCTCGCTGACCGCGATCGGGCTCGGCGCGCACATCCAGTCGCTGCCCGACGGGGCCGCCGTGGACATCCGCACGCTGGCCGGGAAGTTCGCGGAAGGGCGGGACCGGATCGCCGCCGCGCTGCGGGAGTTGGAGGAGTGCGGGTACATCAAGCGGATCCGGGAGCGTACGCCCGAGGGACGGATCGTCACCCGGACGCTCTCGTACAACGTCCCCAGAGCCACCGGCACCCGCCGTGCGGCCGAGCCCGTAGCCGCGCCGGTCGCCGAGCGGCCCGCCCCGCTCGCGCCCGAGCGCGTCGTACGGCCCCCGGTAGCCATCCCGCCACCGCCGCCGAGCAGCGACGCCGCCCCCACGCCACCGCTCCCCCAGCCCAACGCGCCCGTCCCTGAGCGCCACCGCTCCGCCGCCGCGCTCCTCACCGAGCTGCGCCGCGACGACGCCCGGTTACTGCTGCCCGAGCGCGACGTACGGCGCCTCGCGCCCGCCGTCGCGACCTGGCTGGAGCGCGGCGCCGCCCCCGACTCCGTACGCCGCACCCTGGCCACGGACCTCCCGTCGGACCTGCGCCACCCAGCCGCCCTGCTCGCCCACCGCCTCACCGCGCTGCTCCCGCCACCTCTCCCCGCGGCCAAGCCCAGATCGCACCCAGCCCCGATCGTCCCCCTCCAGAACTGCGACGGCTGCGACCGCGCCTTCCGCGCCCCACGCCCCGGCCGCTGTCGCGGCTGCCGCGAGGCCGAGGATGCGGCATGACACGTCAGGCGGTTTCGAGGATGCAGTGCTCGTCGAAATCTGATGCATGCCGTGCGACAACGCGATAGTCGGCATCGTCATGCAGGACAACCAACCCATGGTGGGCCGCCGTAGCGGCGATCATCAGGTCCACCGGCGAGGCGCTGCGGTGCTCCCCAGCCTGGGCCATGCGGTGCTGTACCGCGCCAATCCACCGGCCCGCGCTCTTCGGCACCGACACCTCTGGGTAAAGGTCGGTGAACATCTCCGTGATTTCGTTGTACTCACGCATGTTCCGGGCGCTGTACAAGAACTCTGCGCGCTGCGGGTAACAGGACGCAATGGCCCCGGCATCGATCGCGTCGTACCAGGCCGACTGCAGTTTCGGCTCGCGGAGCAGCCGGACGAGTCCCGACGTATCGAGGAGATACATCATCGACTGCGCTTCTCCACCCGATGCAGCGCCTCTGCGTCCTCGATCGCGCCCCACTCACGCGCACGCTCGAAGTGCCGGGTGATGCGGGCCGCACGCTCCTGCTGCTCGGCGTAGAAGTGGAGTGCGAGATTGACGGCTTCCTTCTTCGTCCTCACCTTGGAAAGCTCCATGGCTCGCTGCAGAGCGTCATCATCGATGTCAATTTGCGTCACAGACATGCCGCACCTTCCACGATGTTGGTTATGTACATAGCAGTGTACTTGACCAACATGCTCATCGCCCGATGGCTCAGACCCGTGCTCCGGTGGCCGCGTCCAGGGCATAAACGGCTTCTTTGTTCTTGCTGGTCACGTACAGCACCTTGTCGCCGATCCGCAGAGAACCGCCGCTGATGTCAGAGGTCCACTTCTTCGTACCGGTGGCCGCGTGGAGCGCCTGGACGCGAGGGTTGTCGGCGGTCTTGCTGACGTACACCACCTTGTCGGCACCCACCAACACCTGACGGTCAGGGCTGGTGATCGACCACTTCGTCTCCCCCATGGCCGCGTCCAGGGCATACAGCTGATCACGTCCGCGTACGTACAACGTCCCACCGACTGCCGTCAGCGTGCCGAAGCCCAGGTCGTCTGCGTCTTCCGGGAGCACGGACCACTTCTTCTTCCCGGTGGCAGCATCCAGCGCATGCACCTGCCGGACATCAAAATCCTTGGCGGAGGACCCGACGACATATGCCACGCCGCCGACCACCTCCGTGCCCATGTGCGCACTGGAGACGCCGCCCGCAAATTGGTTAGTAGGACTGACGAACTCCCATTTCCGCGCGCCCGTGGCCACGTCCAGCGCGTACATGGTGATGGGCTCGACGACCGTACGGGTGTACACCAGCCCGCCGGCCGCCCATAGCCGATCGGCCCAGCGGCCGGTGAACTCCCACTTCTTCGCACCCGTGGCCGCGTCGAGCGCCCGCATGTCGCCCTTGTCGTCGAGGTAGACGTGCACCGCCCCGTCGTCCGGTGCCAGATACTCCTTGACGCCGCCGATTCCGCGTCGCGTGGCCCACTTCTCGGTCCCGGTGGCCGCGTCCAAGGAGTGAATGGCGTCATCGGCCGAGACGTACACCTGCGCCGCCCCGCCGACCGTCGCCAACCAGGAGACGCTGTCACCGGGGGCGAAATCCCACTTCTTCTTTCCGGTGGCCGCGTCCAGGACGCAGAGTTTGTCGTCCGTGCCGTTGACGTACACCGCTCCGCCGATCACCGCCGGAGGCGGGACGTTCAGGGATTCACCCTCCTTGGCGCCGGCTTGGCCGTAGCCCCCGTCCTTGAGGGGGCGGGACCACTTCTTCTTCCCGGTGGCCCCGTCCAGCGCGTACACCGTGGCGTCCTGGTCGTCCTGCCCCTTGATGTACACCACCCCGCCGTCCACCACCGGGGGTGAGAGCTTCTGGCCACCGGCGGCGAACCATGCCCCGGCTGCCGACGTCCCGCGGTTGGGAGACTTCCCGTCGTCGGAAGACGTCCCGTTGTCGAGAAGGGCGAAGCCGGCCGGGATGCCCGCACCGGCCACGATGGCGGCGCCACCGAGCCACAAGGCCCTGCGCCGGGTGACGAACGCTGGGCGGCGTGGGATTGGCTGGGCCACGCGCGTCGGCGGTGGCCCGGCCGTCGCGGTGGGTGCGTCCGCCGTCGCGGGCGACGCGGGGCCGGCGGGTGGGGTGTCACTGGGGCCCCTGCTATCCCTGGCGCCCCTGCTGTCCCCGGCATCCCTGCTGTCCCTGGCGCCCCTGGCATCCCCGGCCTCGGCGGTGTGCGTGGCCATGTCGTGCAGGCTCGGGCCGGAGGCCGCCGCGAACGAGAGGGCGCGGAGGCGGTCGTGGACCCGGGCCGCGGAGGCCGGCCGGTCCTCGGGCGCCTTGGCGAGCAGTTCCATGACGAGGTCGTCCAGGGCCGCCGGCACCCCGGACCGGATCCGGCCCGGGGGCACCGGTGCCTTGTTCAGATGGGCGCTCATCATCGACGCCGCGCTGGTGGCGTCGAACGGAAGCTTCCCGGTGAGCAGTTCGTGGAGGACACAGCCGAGGGAGTACAGATCCGAGCGCGCTTCGCCGGAGTGCCCGTCGAACCGCTCCGGCGGCATGTACGGGAACGTCCCCATCACCTTGCTCGACGGCAGCGCCTCCATGAACCGCGCGATGCCGAAGTCGAGAATCTTCACCCGCCCGTCCGCCGCCAGATGCAGGTTCGCCGGCTTCAGATCCCGGTGGATGACGTCCGCCTCATGAGCCCGGGCCAGCCCGGCCGCCACCTGCGCGATCCAGTCGACCACGGTGGGCACCGGTGGGGGGCCGTCCTCGCGGAGCACCGAGGCCAGGTTCCGCCCCTCGAGCAACTCCATGACCAGGAACAGCGACCCCTCCGCCTCGTCCTCGCCGAAGTCGTGCACGGTGACCACGGCGGGATGGTTGAGCGCTCCGGCGGTGTTGGCCTCGCGGCGGAACAAGTCGGCAGCGGCGGTGTCGCCTCTGTCGTGCGGAAGCAGCTTGACCGCCACCCGCCGCCCGATCACCCGGTCGCGGCCCTCCCACACCTCGCCCATACCGCCGCGGCCGACGAATCGCACCAACTCGTAACGCCCGACCAGAACCCGCGCCACCATTCGTGCCCCCCAAGCGGAATGAGCGAAGCGTAGCGGCCAGGCGCCAAGGGCGCAGCCTTCGGGCGGGTGCCGTCTCGGGCCTGACCAGGCATGGCCGTGGAGATCGCGCGGGACGGGCCGCTACACCGCCGCCAGCCGCCGGTCGAGGAAGTCGACGACCGTACGGGCCAGCGCGACGCGGTGGTCGGACAGGGCGTGGTCGCTCGGGAAGACGTGCTGTTCCAGGTGGGGCACCGGGTGTGCCTCGTAGGCCTTCACCAGCGGCTCGTGGTGGACCTCATAGGGCGTCACGGGGTCCCGGCTGGTGCCGACGAGCAGCACCGGGCGGTCGGCCAGGCGCGGGGCGAGGCGGGCCAGGCTCCACGCGTCCCCGGCCGCCTCCATCTCGGCGACGAGCGCTTCGCCGCTGGTGCCCCGCAGCGGCAGCAGCTCGCCGTCGAAGTTCTCCCTCCACGTACGGCGCACCGCCGGGTCGGTGAGCGTGGGGGCGACCGTGCCGAAGTCGAAGCAGGAGACGGACGCGACCGCGCCGATCGTGGGGTCGCTCGCGGCTGTCATCAGGGCCGTGAAACCGCCGAGGCTGTGGCCGACGAGGGCCAGCCGCCCCGGGTCGAGCCGGTGGGCCCGCGCGACCGAGTCCGTACGGATCGCGGCGGTCACCTGGGCGGCGTCCTCGAGCACATGGTTCCAGGACCAGGTGCCGCCCATGCCCCATGAGCCCCGGTAGTGGAACACCAGGGCCGCGTAGCCCGCCCGGCGCAGGGCCTGGGCCAGGTCGAAGTTGCGCTCGTTGCCGGGGAAGCCGTGCAGCACGACGACGGTCGGGTGCGGCCCGGGCCCGGCGGGTATGTGCAGGATCCCCTGCAAGGTCTCGCCACCGCTGGTGAACCGCAGGGCCGGGGTGCTCGCCGCCGGCAGCAGCGTGCTCGACGGGTCGGACACGAGGAAGTCGTCCGTCATCTTGTCTCCACTTTCGCATCCACTTTCGCATCCACTTTCGCCACGTTCGCTGCTCTCGAGCTCCATGTGCGAGATCGAGAAACCCACATGTTTGCCCGGACCGGGCACCCGCAAACCAACTCTTGCCCGATTCGTGACCGACACCATGCCCAAGACGGACAACCTTCCAAGATCACCAACCGTCCCATAGCACGGAGAAGCAGCCGGAGACTTACGTGCTGCGCAAGGGGACGGGGTCACCAGGTTGAACAGTCGATCCGCCGCGCCTGCCGCCACGCGCAGGCAGGCACTCGCCGCGCTGGCCGCTCTCACCGCGGCCACCGCCGCCACCACCGCGGGCTGCAGCGGCTCCTCGGGCGCCTCGCCCACCTCGGCCGTCCCGGCCCGGCCGCTGTCGCCGCGCCCCGCCGAGTCGTTCGCGAACACCGAGAACGCCCTGCTGCTGCAGATCCTCGCCCACCCCGACGACGACCTGTACTTCATGAACCCGGACGCCGAGCACATGCTGACCGCCGGGGTGCCCGTGGTCTGCGTGTACGTCACGGCGGGCGAGGCGGCGGGGATCAACCGGGAGGCCGGTACGCCCCGGCCGGGCGCGGACAAGGCCGCCTACTCCGCGGCCCGCCACCAGGGGCTGCGCCAGGCGTACGCGCAGCTGCTGGGGCTCGACAAGTTCACCCGCTGGCGGCGCTCGGTGCTCGAGCTGCCCGGCGGGGTCACGGCGGAGACGAACGTGCTGGGGAACGGCGGGCGCAGCGTGCGGCTGATCTTCCTCAACATCGCCATGCTGTCCGCGGGGAACGTACGCATCCCCCAGCTGTGGAATCTTCCGGGCATCCTCATGCGTACGCTCATCGCCGCCGACTCCCCGGTCCGCACCCCCAGCACCTACCGCCACCAGACCCTCGTCGACGTGCTCGCCGGGATCATGGACCGCTACCGGCCCACCGTGATCCACACCCTGGACCCCGACCCCGACTTCCAGGTCCACGACGCCACCCACCCCCGCGACAACGACCAGCCGGGCTGTTCCGACCACCGGGACCACACCCCGGTCGCGCTGTTCGCGTGGAAGGCCATCGCGCAGTGGGCGGACGATGTGGCGGGGCGCGAGAAGCGGGCGCCGCGCTTCACGGTCACGTCGTTCCGCGGCTACTACAACCAGCGCTGGCCGCACAATCTGCCGCCCGCCGTGGTCGAGCAGAAGGCCCGCGCCGTGGCGGCGTACGGCGGCAGCCCGCAGTGGGACTGCGGCAACGCGGCGGGCTGCGGCGACTACGGGCAGGGCGGCACCCGGCCGCTGACCAACCGCAAGGGTTGGATCCGCTCCACCCACTACCGCTACCCCAGCGCCCTGCCCACGCCGCTGACCGACCCCGACGGCCGCCTCGTCGCCTACGGCGCGCTGGGCGCACAGGCAGTGCGGTGGCGCGAGACCGCGCCCGGCAGCGGGCGCTTCGGCGCGCCGCAGGGCCTGGGCGGCGGGCCGCTGGCCCCGGCGCTGTGCGCGGTACGGGACGCCCGCGGCCGCCATGTGCTGGTGAGCTTGCGCTTCTCCGCGCTGGACGGCCAGGGGGGCGCCAACACCCGCGAGCTGGTGGCGCTGGAGCAGCGCACCCCGGGCGGGCCGTTCCGGGCCTGGACCGGCCTCGGCACCCCCGACTCCGACCCCGAGCACGGCCGCCGCGTCGGCTGCCCGGCGGCCGTGGCCACCCCGGACGGCCGGGTCCATCTCTTCGTACGCACCGCCGACAAGGGCCTGGCCACCCGGATACGGGACGCGAACGGGGCGTGGGGGCCCTGGCAGTGGCTGGACGGCGGCAGCGAGATCCAGGACGTCGAGATCCAGGACGGGCTGACCGTACTGCTTGACCGGCAGGCGCGGGTCCATGTCGTCGCGGCGGGCCGTGACACCGTGCACCACTGGGCCCAGGACCAGCCCGGCGGCCCGGTCGTGCTCCGGCCGCTCGCGGGCCTGCCGCGGCCGGGCGAGCAGCCGGGCGCGGCGCCCTCCCCGGACGGGTCGATCGCGCTGGTCTACCGCCCGCCCGCCGGTGCGGTGCCGTATCTGCACGATCTGCACGGCGGCGACACCTCCGTACCGCTGCGCCACTTCGAGGGCTACGGCCCGGTCACCGCCCACGCCCTGGCCGCGTCCGGCGGCCGCCAGGGGCCGCTTCTGCTGCTGAGCCGGGATCTGAACGGCGAGGTCCAGGTCCAGTACGGGACGAAGCCCGCGGCCAAACCGCTGCGCCCCCCGAGCCGGCTGGTCCCGGTGGGTACGCCGACGCTGCTGGCGGGCGAGGGCGAGCAGGTGCGCGTGGTGGGCATGTCCCCCGGCGCCACGCCCTGGATCTGGCGGCCCCGCGCCACGTCCCGGGCGTAGCCGCAGTGCCAGTGACTTTGCGGTGAGTATGGGACAGCGACACGCCGACATCACGGCGTGTCGCGGGCGTGCCCGACAGCCTC
>NZ_JBSFMM010000215.1:0-18676 GCF_053599555.1 Streptomyces sp. NPDC000941 | reverse complement strand
GTGGAGCGTGCGAGGTAGACGATGCCCATGCCGCCGGCGCCGAGTCTGCCCAGCAGCCGGTAGCCCCCGATCCGCGCCGGATCCCCCGAACGCAGCGGGATCACTTCAGCTCCCCCTTCACGGCCTCGGCCATCTTGACCAGCGGGGAGTACAGCAGGTCGTCGGTCTCCTTCTCGCTGTATCCCTTGGCTCCCTTGACCATCACGGACACGGTCACCGGCCCGATCCGCGAGGAGCCCCAGATGTACGGATACGGGCCGCCGGCCGAGTCGCTCTCGTACTCGCCGTGCTCCCAGATCTGGTCATCCGCCGTCTCCTGGCCCCGCCGCCCCCACGGGGCGCCCGAGGACAACAGCGAGATGATCCGCTCGTCCTGGTTCAGCCGCTGCTCGGGACAGCGCACCACCTCCTCCAGCGTGGTGGCCATCTCCTGGTCCGCGCTGTCGGCACCGGCGTGCACCGACACCACCACCATCACCCGAACCGGCCCCTTCCCGGCCCCCTTGGCGGGCAGCACGCTGTGCTGCGACAGGCTGGCGAGCACCCCCTTGGGCAGCTTCTCGCGCTGCCATACACACGCCCCGTCCAGCACCGCCCAGGTGCGCGAGTCGCTCTCGAAGGGGTGCTGCCGTACGAAGTCGGCCCCGAAGTCCTGCGGCCCGGCGATCACCTGGCGGGCCAGCCGCTGCGCCCGCGCGGAGGTGTCGGGCACCCGGTCGGGGCGCACCGTGAAGTCGGGGCCGGACGGGATCGGGCTCGCCCGCGGCGCGTCGTTCACCGACGGCGGCGCCCCCAAGTCCGAAGGCGTACCCGGGCGCTTGGGGCCCGACCCGCCGGACCCCGACGAACAGCCGGCCAGCAGCAGGCCGACCGACAAGGCGGCCACACCGCCCCGAAGCACCCCGTGACATCGCACAGTTGCCCTCTCCCCCCACACACGACCGTCAATGACACCTTAAAATGCCGCCGTTCCACACGGGACCCGGCGTCATGTCCGCCGGGGACTGGACGGCATCGGCCGACCCTGATAGCGCTGTGCCGAGAAGTACCCGCACCACCCACTGTCCCCCCACTCCACTCCACGGAGCACCATGACCAATGCCCTGATCATCGGTGGCGGAATCGCCGGAACCGTGACCGCGATCGCCCTGCGCAAGGCCGGAATCAACGCGGCCGTGTACGAGGCATATCCCCCAGCCGGCACGGCAGGCACAGACGGCACCGCAGGCACAGCCGCCACCGAAGCGGGTGCGTTTCTGCTCATCTCCGCCAACGGCATGGAGGCGTTGCGCACCATCGGCGCACACCAGCCGGTGCTGGACAACTCCTTCCCGGCAGGCCGCGCCGACTTCATCAGCAACACCGGTAAACGGCTCGGCGGGCGGCCCATGGCCGGCTCCGAGGAGGGCGCGCTGAGCGCCCGTACGATCAAACGCGCCACCCTGGCAAGGGTGTTGCGCGAGGAGGCGGCGCGCCGCGGTGTGCGCGTCGAGCACGGCAAGCGCCTCCTGGCCGCCCAGACCGGCCCCGACGGACGCGTGGTGGCCTCCTTCGCGGACGGCGGGCGGGCCCAGGGGGACCTGCTCATCGGCGCCGACGGAATCCACTCCCTCATCCGCAGGACCATCGAAGCCGCGGCGCCCCGGCCACGCTTCACCGGCCAGCACACGGTGTGCGGCTACACCCGCGACGCCGCGTCGCCCCCGGACCCCGACAGCTACGCCATGATCTACGGCAAGCGCGCGTTCTTCGGCTGCACCACGGCCCCCGACGGCGAGGTCTGGTGGTTCGCCAACACCCCGGGCGCCGAGCTGTCCAAGGACGAGCTCGCGGCGACCACCCCGGAGCAGTGGCGGGAGCAGCTGGCCGGTCTGTTCGCGGACGACAACACCCCGGCGGCCGAGATCATCCGCGCGAGCGGCGAGTCCATCGTCGCCACCAACGCCTACGACATCGCCTCGACGCCCACCTGGTCCGACGAGACGATGGTCCTGGTGGGCGACGCGGTGCACGCCTGTGCGCCGAACGCCGCCCAGGGCGCGTCCCTGGCCATCGAGGACGGCGTGGTGCTCGCCAAGTGCCTGCGCGACCTGCGCACGCCCCGGTCGGCCTTCGCCGCGTACGAGCGGCTGCGCCGCGAGCGGGTGGAGCGGGTGGTCGCGACGAGCGCGGGCCTGGTCCGCCGCACCGTGCCCGGGCCGGTGGGCCGGGCCCTGCGGGACGCGATACTCCCGCGGAAGCTCGAGCGGGCGGACGCCGACGGCGGCGCCGCCGACTGGCTGACCGGATACCGCATCGACTGGGACGAGCGCGTCACGGGGGAGGTGGCGCGGGCCCGTCGGTAACGAGCCCGCGGACGCGGCACGCCGGCTCGGCCTCAGGCCCCCTGGGGCCGAGCCTTAAAAGGGGGGCTTGCTGTCCGGGGTTTGGCCTCGGCACATGAGGGCACTTGGAGCGTTCCGTGAGATTCGTATGCCCGGGAGCCCCGCGTGAACCGAGTCCGCATCGTGATCGTCGGCGCCGGATTCGCCGGCTACCAGGCGGCCCGTACGCTCTCCCGCACCCTGCGGGACGAGGCGGAGATCGTCCTGGTCAACCCCAACGACTACTTTCTGTATCTGCCGCTGCTGCCGCAAGTGGCGGCCGCCGTCCTGGAACCCCGCCGGGTCTCGATCTCCCTCACCCAGACCCTGCCGGGGGTCCGCCTGGTGCTCGGCGAGGTCGACTCGGTCGATCTCGACGCCCGCCGGATCAGCTGGACGGACCCCGAGGGCCGGCGCGGCCGGATGGACTACGACCGGCTCGTGCTGTCCGTCGGCAGCGTCAACAAGTTGCTGCCGATCCCCGGCGTGGCCGAGCATGCGCACGGCTTCCGGGACATGCCCGAGGCGCTGTATCTGCGCGACCACATGATCCGCCAGATCGAGCTGGCCGGGGCGGCCGACGACCCCGCGGAGCGGGCCGCCCGCCGCACCTTCGTGGTGGTCGGCGCGGGGTACACCGGCACCGAGGTGGCCGCACACGGCGTGCTGCTCACCGACGCCCTCGCTCGCCATAACGCCGCGCTGTGCGGCGCCCCGCCGCCGCGCTGGCTGCTGATCGACATCGCGGACCGGGTGCTGCCCGAGCTCGACCGGAGGCTGTCCGACACCGCGGACCGGGTGCTGACCAAGCGTGGCGTGGACATCCGTACGGGCACCTCGGTCAAGGAGGCCACCAAGGACGGCGTGTTGCTCGACACCGGTGAGTTCATCGCGACCCGGTCGCTGATCTGGTGTGTGGGCGTCCGTCCCGACCCGCTCGTGGACGACCTCGGTCTGCCGACGGAGCGGGGGCGGCTGTGCGTCGACCCGTATCTCGCCGTGCCGGGTCACCCCGAGGTGCTGGCCTGCGGGGACGCGGCGGCGGTGCCCGATTTGACCCGGCCGGGCCAGTTCACGCCGATGACCGCGCAGCATGCGCAGCGGCAGGGCAAGGTGGCGGGCCGCAATGTGGCGGCCACGCTGGGGTACGGCACGCGGCGCGCGTACAAACACCACGACCTCGGTTTCACCGTCGACCTCGGCGGGGTGCAGGGAGCCGCCAATCCGCTGCATGTGCCGCTGTCCGGACCGGTGGCCAACCTGGTCACCCGCGGCTACCACCTGATGGCGATGCCCGGCAACCGCGTCCGGGTCGCCACCGACTGGCTGATCGACGTGGTGCTGCCGCCGCAGGGCGTACAGCTGGGCATGGTGCGCTCCTGGGCGGTCCCACTGGACACCGAGGCGCCCGAGCGTGTCCGGATGCCTCATACGGCCCCGGACGGCCGCTGATGGGCCAGGGACCAGAGACCAGAGACCACGAAGGAGCGATATGCAAGACCATCTGCTCAGCGAGCTCGGGCAGCAGCTCCGAGTGGACTCGGTACGGGCCGCGGCGGCGGCCGGATCCGGCCATCCCACCTCGTCGATGTCGGCCGCGGACCTGATGGCCGTCCTGTTGGCGAACCATCTGCACTACGACTTCGAACAGCCCCGCCACCCCGGCAACGACCACCTGGTCTTCTCCAAGGGGCATGCGTCCCCACTGCTGTACTCCCTGTTCAAGGCGGCCGGGGCGATCAGCGACGAGGAGCTTCTCACCTTCCGCAAGCTCGGCAGCCGGGTGGAGGGACACCCCACACCGCGGCTGCCGTGGGTGGATGTGGCCACCGGTTCGCTGGGACAGGGGCTGCCCATCGGCGTCGGCCTGGCGCTCGCCCGCAAGCGCCTGGACAAGGTGAACAGCCGCGTCTGGGTGCTGTGCGGGGACAGCGAACTGGCCGAGGGCTCGGTGTGGGAGGCCGTCGAGCACGGCTGGTACGAGCACCTGGACAACCTCACCGCCATCATCGACGTGAACCGGCTGGGCCAGCGCGGGCCCACCCGCCACGAATGGGATCTGGGCGCGTACGCGCGCCGTCTGCACGCCTTCGGCTGGCACACCATCGAGATCGACGGCCATGACGTCGCCGCGATCGACCGCGCCTACGGCGACGCGGCCTCCACGGTCGGCCGGCCCACGGCGATCATCGCCCGCACCGTGAAGGGCCGGGGCGTGGCCGCCGTGGAGAACCGGGAGGGCCTGCACGGCAAGCCGCTGCCGGACCCCGAGGAAGCGGTCGCCGAACTCGGCGGCGTACGGGAGATGGCCGTACCGGTCCTCGGCCCGCCCGCGGTCGGCATCGCGCGGCCGTCCCGCGAAGGCCCCCTGACGCTGCCGCGTTTCGACCCCGGCGAAGAGGTCGCGACACGGGACGCGTTCGGGCAGGCGCTGGCCGCGCTCGGCACGGCCCGCGGCGATGTGGTCGCGCTCGACGGCGAAGTGGGCGACTCCACGCGCACCGAACTCTTCGCCAAGGAGCATCCCGAGCGGTTCTTCGAGTGCTACATCGCCGAACAGCAACTGGTGGCCGCCGCCATCGGGATCCAGGCGTGCGGCTGGAGCCCGTACGCGTCCACCTTCGCGGCCTTCTTCACCCGCGCCTATGACTTCATACGGATGGCCTCCATCAGCCGGGCGGACCTCAATCTGGTCGGGTCGCACGCCGGGGTGGCCATCGGCGAGGACGGCCCCTCGCAGATGGGACTGGAGGACCTGGCGGCCTTCCGCGCGGTGCACGGCAGCACGGTGCTGTACCCGTGCGACGCCAACCAGACCGCCCGGCTCACCGCCGAGATGGCCGAGGAGTCGGGCATCCGCTATCTGCGCACCACCCGCGGCAAGACCCCGGTCATCTACCCGCCTTCCGAAAGCTTCCCGATCGGCGGCAGCAAGCTGGTGCGCGCCACGGACGACGACCACGTCACCATCGTCGCGGCCGGAGTGACCCTGCACGAGGCGATCGCCGCCGCCGACCGGCTCGCCCAGGAGGGCATCCACGCCCGCGTCATCGACCTGTACACGGTCAAGCCGGCGGACGCGCAAACTCTGAGGGCCGCCGCCGACCTGACGGGGGCCCTGGTCACCGTCGAGGACCACCACCCCGAGGGCGGGCTGGGTGACGCGGTGCTGGAGGCCTTCTGCGACGGCTACCCGATGCCCCCCACGGCCCGGCTCGCCGTGCGCGACATACCGACCTCCGCCACCCCGGCGCAGCAACTGGCCGTGGCCGGGATCGACGCGGAGGCGATCGCCGCCGCCGCCCGTCAACTGGTCGGCGCGGCGAACTGACGTACAACCTCTGTGACTGTACGAGGAGCGGATCATGAGCAACGACCGCGGAAAGCGTGTGGTGGTGTTCGGCGCCACCGGCAACACCGGCACCAGCGTCCTCCGGGCGCTCGGCGAGGACCCGGACGTCGCCTCCGTCGTGGGGGTCGCCCGCCGCATCCCCGCCTGGACGCCGCCGAAGGTGACCTGGATCCGGGCCGATATCGCGGAGGAGGCGGACGACCTGGTCCGGCCCCTCGAAGGCGCCGACGCCGTGATCCATCTGGCCTGGCTCATCCAGCCAAGCCATGCCCCGGTGACCACCTGGCGGACCAATGTCCTCGGCAGTATCCGCCTCTTCGAGGCCGTCGCGGCCGCGGAGGTGCCGGTGCTGGTGTACGCGTCCTCGGTGGGGGCGTATGCGCCCGGCCCCCAGGACCGCCGGGTGGACGAGTCCTGGCCCACCCACGGCTGGCCCGAGGCCGCGTACTGCCGCGAAAAGGCATACCTGGAACGGGTGCTGGACGCCTATGAGGGCGAGCATCCGCAGGTGAGGGTGGTGCGGATGCGCCCCGCGTTCCTCTTCAAGGAGCAGTCCGCGGCCGAGCAGCGCCGCCTGTTCCTGGGACCGTTCCTGCCCCGCCGTCTGGTGCGCCCCACCCTGCTGCCGGTGGTGCCCGACATCCACGGACTGCTGCTGCAGGCCCTGCACACCGACGACGCGGCCGAGGCCTATCGGCTCGCGATCGGCCGGGATGTGCGCGGCGCCTTCAACCTGGCCGCCGAACCCCCGCTCGACGCGCGCGTGCTCGCCGAGATGCTGGGCGCCAGGGTGGTCCGGACGCCGCGCATCGCCGCCCGCTCGGCACTGGCCGCCGCCTGGCACCTTCGTCTGGTCCCCGCCTCCCCCCAGCTGTTCGACGCCGCGCTGCGGCTGCCGCTGATGGACGCCGGCCGTGCCCGCGATGAACTGGGGTGGCAGCCGCGGCGCACCTCCGCGGAGACGATCGAGGAGTTCCTGCACGGTCTGCAGCACGACAGCGGCATGGAGACGGCGCCGCTGGCGGGACACGCGGCGCCGAGCGGCTGACGGGGTACGGCTACCCGTCCGCCTCCCTGAAATCCTCCCATCGCGCTCTGACCACCCCGTCGGAGTCCGGCACGACGGCGCGCCAGCGCTCCAGGGCGGAATCCTCGAGCATGAACGTGAAGCCCTCGTCGGTGATTTCGGCGAGAGAATCCGCGCCACCCGGATAGGAACGGTAGGCCAACTCTCCTGGCGTCAATGGAGCCTTGAAGGCCATGAAGTCTTCGTCCAGCAGATCCGTGTCGAGCCGCAATTCGGGGTCGGAAACGACACTCAGCAGTGAGCGGGGGCGGACGGTTTCGGCCACCTCGGCGGAGTTTTCCGAGGTCACCCGGAACCATCGGTAGCCGCACGCGCCGTACGCCCAGCGCTCGCACAGCAGGGTCAGCTCCGCGGCGGCCGTTCGTACGGCGGCCCAGAATTCCGCATCGGCCGGCCTGTCGACGATCCGTGACCCATCCGCGGGTTCCGGTGCCGCGGTGCGCCATTCGAGACTCACGTCGTCGCCGTGCAGGTCCGCCATCCGGCCGGCCATTTCCGGCGTCATAAGGAGATGTACGAAACCATTCCATCCCGATTCGATGCGCAGCTGATCCGTGCTGGTCAGCCGACAGTAGGGACCGCGACCGGCCGCCATGCCCACGGCAAGGTCCACAGCCTCCCGCGGGCCGATCTCCAGCCCGTTGCGGAGCGCGGAGAACTCGTCGGGCAGCGGCTGGCCGACGAACAACTCGCCGACCTCAAGCGTGTCGGCGCCGCTCGCCTCGATCACGGCCCCGAGCACTCTACGCAACTCCGCGGCGTAAGCACCCCAGCCCTTGGCTTCGTCAAGCACGTCTCGCACGTTTTCGTCACGAGGGCCGACGGCCAGCTCGGTGACTACTTCGCGATCCACTTGAGGCCTCGTATCTCTCCATTGGGTCCGACATCCAAATCGTAGGTTCCGTCTCGGTCCTTGTCCTTGGTGGACTGGAAGGGGTTTTTGAAGTTGGCGCCCTTGAAAATACCGCCCTTGTGCCCGTTCCGGTCCCAGGTGATGTAGCGCGGCAGAGTCCGCCCCGGCTTCTTGTGCTCCCAGATCATGGGTCCTGCGGCGGATTTCTTGTTGGTGTTTCTGTAGCCCAGGTACTTGGCGATGTCGTCGGACCACTCACGTGTGATCGGATTGCGATTGCAGTTGCTCTTACGGGGTTTGTCGGCCGTCACCCGATCACCGGGGCGGATGTCCTCGCTGGGGCGGCGGGTGCCGTCGGTGAGGAGCGCCCGGTCGCCGGTGGCGAAACTGTGCGGCCTGGCGCAGTTCGCGCTGTTCCGCTCCTGCTTCACCCGGTCCACGAGCCGCTTCACCTCGACCGTCGCCAGCGCGCGGGCGGTGATCAGGGTTCTGGAGGTGTACGGGATGCGGTACTGGACCGGCCGGCCGCCGTTCGCCCGGGAGCGGGCCCGGGCCTCCGCCTTCTTCTGTGCCTCGATCGAGGCGAAGGTCGGACCGGCGCCCGGGTTGGAGCAGGACAGATTGCCCGAGACGCTGGTGCCGCTGACGGCGAAGGTGCCCTGCTGACTCGTGCACCCGCCGGCGGACCTGCCGTCGATGGTGAAGGTGGCGCTCATGACGGCGGTGACCTTGCCGTCCACCAGGCGGCTCTTCGCGCTGGTGGTGATCTGTCCGGTGAAGTTCTGGCCGGCGGTGCAGCCCCCGGAGCCGCATTTGACCGAACCCGAGCCGCTGAGCGTGAGGGAGATGCCGCTGTCGGTGGCCTTGTTGAGTTCCTTGGTCCGCTTCTCCAGGGTGTCGAGCATCGGGTCGACGGCGTCCCCGGTGACCGGGGCGAGATCAATGCCCTGGGAATCACTGCCCTCGAGAGGACCGTCCGTCACCTCCGGGGAATCCTTGGCCCTGGTCAGGCTCACCCTGCCGGCGGACCCGCTCGGCGTGGGTTCCGTCAGCCGGGACGGGGTGTAGGGCTCCAGGCGCAGCACTCGGTGCGGCTTCTTCTCGGTGATGAGCAGACGGCCCGCGGAGGTGTCCACCGCGAGGGCCGGTGTGCCGTGCACCGTGCGGGGCGGCCGAGCCGACTCGCTCGGGGCCGGGGTGCCCTCCAATGCGTCCAGGGCCCGGGAGAGCTGAGTCGCCAGCGCGGCCGGGGACGGCCGGCGTTCGACCGCTTCCCTCGCCGAGTCGGCGCCGCTCCCGTACCCGGCCTCCCATGTGCCGGGAGCCTCCTTGCCGGGCTTGGCGTCCTTGTCGGGTGCGGGGTCCACCCGCCAGCGGGTGAAGGTCTTGCCGCCCACGTTCAAGATTTCGCGGTCGAGCGACTTCTGGCCGTGGCCCATGGTGCCGAAGCGGCTGCCGGAGGCGGTGACGGTGATGTCCCGCTTCGTGGTGTCGGCCGGCGAGGATTCCTCGTAGCGCAGGCCGGGGGTGAGCAGAAGATTGTCGACCGCCTGCCGGAACGGCGCCAGGTTCAGCTTCGGCAGGCTCTTCCGCTTCGCCTGCGGCTCCTCCGATCCCGAGGTGTCGCTCCAGAGCACCAGCCCGGCCACCAGCGCCAAGATCAGCGCACCGACCCCGCCGAACAGCAAGAACCGCCCGCGTCGCCCCGAGGGCAGCAGCCGCCGCGCTCCGCCGCGCGGCTCCGGGGCCGGCGGTGGGGGCGGCGGGGGCCAGTACGGTGAGCCCGGCGGCGGTCCGTAGGGGGAGTGCTGCGGGGGTGGGTACGGGGTGCCCTGCGGGGGCGCGTACGGGGGCTGCGGCGGAGGCACGAAGGCGTCGGGGGGCGGGCCGAACCCGCCGCCCTGCGGTGGAGGTGGACCGTACCCGCCGCCCTGTGGCGACGGGCTCTCTGGTGGCCACTGGCCGTCCGGTCGTGCCGGCTCCGTCATGACATCCCCCGTGTGCTGTCGATGGCGCCGCCGCGAGGTGATCGCGTCCCCCCGCGCGACTCTCTGCCCCAACTGCAGGTCAGAGAGCCCATGTTCGCAGCAACAGGGCCTGATGGCCAGGGACACGACCGGTGGCCCCGCGCGTCATCGAGTCGCGGACAGGGGCGGCGTGATGCACGGTGGGAGGGGCAGTTCCACGGTGAGGGGAAGGACCATGTCCAACCACACATACCGCGTTGTCGAGGTCGTCGGGTCATCGGGGGACGGCGTCGACGCCGCGATCGCGAGCGGTATCGACCGGGCGTCGAAGACCCTGCGTGAGCTTGATTGGTTCGAAGTCACCGAGATTCGCGGACACATGGAACGAGGGCGGATCGCGCACTACCAGGTAGGGCTGAAGATCGGCTTCCGGATCGAGGACACCGACTCCTGACGCCCGGCGGGCAAGGTCGCTCGTACCGCCTCGTACTGACGTGCGACCGGCCGTCCGGCCGCCCCGGTCAGGGCACCACGGTCACCGGCCAGCGCCCGGCCTTGACCAGCCGGATCGCGACCGAGCCGACGAACCGGTGCCCCGCCTGCTCCGACGCGCCCACCACCACGGCGTCGGCCTTGAGCTCGTCGGCCGCCTGCACCAGGCCGTTGTACGGATCGCCGCGGAAGGTATGGAACTCCCAGCGCACCTCGAAGACCCCGCGCAGCCGCTCCGTCGCCTCACGGATCTCCTGGATCAGCTCCTCGGCGACCTGCTCGGTTGTCTGGGCCACCGAGGCCCCCAGCGCCGCCCCCGCGGCCAGCACCGGCTGTACGTACACCACGGCGAGCAGCGCGCGCTGCCGCCGGGCCAGGCCGGCCGCGTACGACGCGGCGCGCCAGGAAGAATCGGAGCCGTCCACTCCGACCACGATGACTTTCGGGCCGTCCGTTCCGCGTTCGAAGGACGCGGGGAGTTTGTCCACCACATCTGCGAGGCTAGCGCCAGGAAAGGGTAGGTGATCAACCGGCCCGGACCGCGGCGCCCGCGCCGCGACCCACCATGACCGGCACCGTACAACAGGAGAATCGATGGGCGGAACGCACCGTGGCGAGCTTCTTGCCGTCAGTGATCTGCACGTGGCCTACCAGGAGAACCGGGAGATCGTGGAACGGCTGCGGCCGGGCTCGGACGACGACTGGCTGATCGTCGCCGGGGACGTCGGCGAGCTGTTCGCCGATATCGAGTGGGCGCTGGGCCTGCTGAGCGAGCGCTTCGCCAAGGTCATCTGGTCGCCCGGCAACCATGAGCTGTGGAGCCACCCCAAGGACCCGGAGAAGTCCCGTGGCGTACGGCGCTACCAGGCGCTGGTGGACATGTGCCGGGCGAAGGGGATCGCCACCCCCGAGGACCCCTACCCGGTGTGGGAGGGCATCGGCGGGCCGCTGACCATCGCCCCGCTCTTCCTGCTCTACGACTACTCGTTCCGACTCGAGGGCCTGGAGACCAAGGAGGCGGCCCTCGCCCATGCGCACGAGGCGGGGGTCGTGTGCACCGACGAGCACTTCCTCCACCCGGAGCCGTACGCCACCCTCGACGCGTGGTGCCGGGCCCGCGTCAAAGAGACCGAGGCGCGGCTCGAGGCATGCGACCCCGAGCTGCGGACGGTGCTCATCAACCACTGGCCGCTGACCCGGCTGCCCACCCGGGTGCTGCGCTACCCCGATTTCGCCCTGTGGTGCGGCACCGAGCTCAGCGCCGACTGGCATATGCGGTTCCGCGCCGAGACCGTGGTCTACGGACATCTGCACATCCCCAGGACCACCGTGGAGGACGGGGTGCGCTTCCAGGAGGTGTCGGTCGGCTATCCGCGAGAGTGGAAGCGCCACGGGCTGCTGCCGGAGGACCCGCTGCGCCGGGTGCTGCCGGTGCCGGTGTCCTGACCCGCCGGTATCCCGTACGCGCCCGTCTTGACGGCACCGGCGGGTGGCGCCGTACGGTCACGGCTGTGAACCCTGATGCGGTGTTCCTGCCCGAGACCTACGCCGCCGGTGTCCCGTACGCGCTCTTCGCCGAGGCGCGCGCCACCCGCCCCGTCTGCTGGATCGAGGAACCCGCGGTCGGGGCGTGGCCCGCGGGCCCCGGCTTCTGGGCGGTCTTCCGGCACGCCGATGTCAAACATGTGTTGCGCACGCCGGAGGTCTTCTCCTCCCAGCTGGGCGCCACCCAGATCCGTGACCCGGATACGCCCGGCGATCTGGAGTTCGTCCGGGCGATGATGCTCAATCAGGACCCGCCGGACCACTCCCGGACGCGGCGGGTCGTCGCGGCGGCCTTCACCCCGCGCGCGGTGCGCGAGCTCCGGACGGTCATCGAGGCACGCGCGCCGGCGCTCGTCGAGGGCGTGGCACCGCGGGGTGAGGCCGACTTCGTGGAGCTCGCGGCGGATCTGCCGGTGTGGACGCTGGCCCATGTCATGGGCGTCCCCGAGAGCGACCGGGGTCTGCTGTTCGACTGGGCGAGCCGGGTCATCGGCTACCAGGACGCCGAATACGCGGCCTCGAGCACCGCCGAGGCCGCGGGGCTCAGCCCGATGGCGCGCGCGGCCCTCGTCCACCGGCCGCGGTCGCTGACCCGCCCGGACGGCCGGCCGATGAATCCGCGCTCCCGCGAGGCCCTGGCCGATATGTTCGCCTACGCCCACGCGCTGGCCGAACGGCCCCGGCCCGGCACCGTGATGGCCCATCTACGGGAGGGTGGTCTGAGCCGCGAGGAGTTCGAGAACATGTTCTTCCTCTTCGCGGTGGCCGGGAACGAGACCCTGCGCAACGGCATCCCCGGCGGGCTGCTGACCCTGCTGGACCACCCCGAGAGCCATGAACTCCTGCTGGCCCGCCCGGAGCTGACCGACTCCGCCGTGGAGGAGATGCTGCGCTTCTGGCCGCCCGTCATCGACTTCCGCCGCACCGCGACCCGCGAGGTGGAGCTGGGCGGGCAGCGCATCCGGCACGGCGACAAGGTCGTCGTCTACCACGCCTCCGCCAACCGCGACGAGATGGTCTTCGACGACCCCGACCGCTTCGACATCACCCGCAGCCTGGGCGACCACGTCAGCTTCGGCCACGGCCCGCACTTCTGCCTGGGCGCGCACCTCGCCCGGCTGCAGATGCGGGCGATGCTGCGCAGCGCGCTGACCCGCCTGCCCGGGCTGCGCCGGGCAGGCGAGCCGGTGCGGCTCACGTCCAACTTCCAGAACGGCCTCAAACACCTGCCGGTCAGCTGGGAAACAGATCTCTGAACGGGTCGGCCGTGTCCCCGACCGATCGGCCGAAGGGCGCGTCGAAGTCCCAGACCAGGAAGAGCAGAAAGACCATCAGCGCGCAGAACATCGCGGACATCGCCAGCTCGCGCGGTGTACGGCGGATCTGCAGCGTGAACAGCAGCCCGACCACCAGCGCCGCGCCGACGGCCAGCCCGAACCAGACCACTCTGGGCATCGTCGGCCCGGCGTTCTGCGCACGTGCCTCGCGGGCGGCGTCCACCGCGGCGACCTGGTCCACCAGCGGCTGGTAGATATGCCACTCCAGCTCGGTGCGCGGTGTGTAGTCGGCGACATCGCGCCGCAACTCGGCCAGCAGCGTGGCGCCGCGGTCGGTGAGCTCGCCCTTGTCGATCATCACCTGCCACTCCTTGGACACCACATGGTCCGCATACGCCCGGACGTCCGCGCGGATGCGGTCGCGTACCGGCGCGGGGTAGCCGGCCGCGCGCTCGCTCACCTCGTGCAGCGCCTGCGCCTCCGTGCGCACGCCGTCCTGCGCGGCGCCGCGCGCCTCCCAGACGCCGGCGATGGCCAGGCCCAGCACGATGGCGTACACCACGCCGATCATCATGGTCATGTACTCGATGACATCGGGCGTCTCCGAGGGATCGTCGTCCTCGGGGACCCGCCGCTGGTTGAGCAGCGTGACGGCCACGACGAGCGCACAGACCCCCGCCGTCACGAGAATCAGAATCAGCCATTCGGGCATGGGCAACCTCCGTCAGGTGTCGGCGTCGGCGTCAGCCGCGCGACCCGCGGCCGCGCGCGGCGGAGCGCGAGCGCGAACGGGGACGCAGGGCGGCGGCCGCGAGCACCGCGGGCGCGGTGATCAGCAGGGTGAAGGTGACCAACGAGACGCCGCCGCCCGACTTTTGGGGGGCGGGCGCGTGGTACGCGCCCAACTCCGCGGTACGAGGCGGGCCCGTCGGCGCCGGGGAGCTCGGCCGCGGCGTCCTGGGCGGCTTCTCGGCGGCCGACCGGGACGGCGACGGGGGCGCGGTGGGGCGTGCGGGGGGCGGCGCGGCCGAGGACGGCTTGGCGGGTGGGGTGGGCGCCGCGGTGTGGGTGGGGCGGTGCGTCGGTGTGGGCGCGGTCGTCTGCGTGGGGGTGGGCGTCGGCGTCGACGTATGCGTGGGGGTGGGCGTCGGCGTGGGGGTGTCCGTCGGCGTAGGCGTGGGGGTCGGGGTCGGCGTCGGGGTCTTTGTGGGGGTGGGTGTCGGCGTCGGACACCACCCCGGCCAGATCACGTCGAGACCCGGAATGCGCACCTCGATGTGGAGGTGGATGCCCCCGTGCGGGCCATGTGCCGAGTGGTCGGGCCCGTCAGCCCCGGCCCGGTCCGCCTCGGCCACGCGGCCCGCCCCCGCCGAGGCGAGTACCAGGGCCGTGGCGAGAATCCCTGAACGCAACGTGCGTTGCCATCGGTTCACGACCGAGATCTTCGGCTGATCGGACCCGTTACAGCCGTATGCCCGCATGGATTCCCTCGAATGGGTGAATTTGTGCGGAATCCGCCCGTCCGGGCTTTGGCTCTGCCGGGCTGAGCGCCCGGCAGAGCCGCGGCCTCGAACAGCGGCCTTGAAGGCTTGAAACAGCGGCCTTAAAAGACAGTCACCGCGCGTCCTTGAGCCGTGCCCGGTCCAGGATCGGGCCGGTGTCCACGCCGGGCGGCAGGGTGCCGAAGGCGTGGCCCCAGTCGCCGTCGAGCCGCGAGGCGCAGAAGGCGTCCGCCACCGCGGGGTGGCTGTACCGCACCAGCAGACTGCCCTGCAAGACGAGCGTCATCTGCTCGGCGAGGCGGCGGGCGAGCAGCTGCGCCCGCTGCGGATCGGCGAGCTGCGGCAGCAGATCGCGGAGGCGGGCGACGGCCGCGTCCAGCCGCGCGTCCGCCCCGGCGGCGGTGTCCAGCTCGGCCAGGAAGGCGTCCAGCGCGCCCGACTCGCGGCCCAGCGCGCGCAGTACGTCGAGGGCCGCGACATTGCCCGAGCCCTCCCAGATCGACAGCAGCGGCGCCTCCCGGTACAGGCGCGGCATGCCGGAGTCCTCGACATAGCCGTTGCCGCCCAGGCATTCCAGGGCCTCCGCGGCGTGGGTGGCGCCGCGCTTGCACACCCAGTACTTGCTCACCGCCAGCCCCAGCCTGCGCAGCGCCGCCTCCGACTCGTCCCCGGCCTGGGCCCGGTCCAGAGCCGTCGCCAGCCGCATCGCGAGCGTCGTGGCGGCCTCCGACTCGACGGCCAGGTCGGCGAGCACATTGCGCATCAGCGGCTGGTCGATCAGCTCGGCGCCGAACGCCCGCCGGTGCTCGGTGTGGTGCAGGGCCTGCCGGAGCCCGGCCCGCATGCCCGCCGCCGAGCCGATCACACAGTCCAGCCGGGTCACATTCACCATCTCGACGATCGTGCGCACCCCCCGGCCCGGTTCCCCGACCCGCCAGGCCACCGCGCCGTCGTACTCGATCTCGGAGGAGGCGTTGGAGCGGTTGCCGAGCTTGTTCTTGAGCCGCTGCAGCCGCATGGCGTTGAGCGTCCCGTCGGGCAGCACGCGCGGCACCAGGAAGCAGGTCAGGCCCTCGTCGGCGTGGGCGAGGGTGAGGAAGATGTCGCTCATCGGCGCGGAGGTGAACCACTTGTGACCGGTCAGCAGGTAGCTGCCGTCCGCCTGCGGGAGCGCCCGCGTGGTGTTGGCCCGTACGTCGGAGCCGCCCTGCTTCTCCGTCATCGACATACCGGCGATCAGCCCCCGCTTGCCCAGCGGCGGGCGCAGCCCGAAGTCGTAGACGCGGGCGGCGAGCAGCGGCTCGTAGGCGGCCGCCAGCTCCGGCTCGGCGCGCAGCGCCGGGACCGCGGCGTACGTCATGGAGATGGGGCAGCCGTGGCCCGGTTCGGCCTGCGCGAAGCAGTAGAACTTGGCCGCGCGCACCAGATGCGCACCCGGCCGGGTCTCGGTCCAGGCGGCGGCGTGCTGCCCACTGGTCACGGCGGCGGCCATCAGCTGGTGGTAGGCCGGGTGGTACTCGACCTCGTCGACGCGGTGGCCGTACCGGTCGTGGGTGTGCAGCACCGGCGGGTGCTCCTCGGCCATCCGCGCCCAGTCCTGGACCTCGGCGGACCCGGCCAGCGCGCCCAGCTCCCGCACCTCCTGCTCGCCCCAGCCCCCTCCGTCCCGCCTCAGGGCCTCCAGCAGGGCCGGGTCGTCGGCCGTGCTGAAGCCGATCAGCGGCGGGGCCTGGTTGAGGACTTCATGCGTGGCACCCATGGCGTCTCCTCGTGTGCGGGGGCCCTGCTCTCTTACACTTCCATCATGCTTGACGAAGAACTGTAATGGATAGGGTTCGGGCACATATGGACGACACCCGCGACACTCGCGATCACGCTGAACCCCGCGCCGCCGCTCCCAGCGCCGCTGGCGGAAGCGCCGCCGGGGCGCTCGCGCTGCGCCCGCTGACGGCCCGCTCGATCGTGCTCAGCACCCTGCTCGGCCACCATCCGCCCCAGCTGCCCGCCCGCGCCCTGGTCCGCGCCGGGGCGCTGTTCGGCGCCGCGGAGGGCACCGTCCGGGTCGCGCTCACCCGTATGGTCGCGGCCGGTGACCTCGAGCAGCGCGGCGGCGCCTACCGGCTCACCGACCGCCTCCTGGCCCGCCAGGCCCGGCAGGACGACAGCCGCGCCCCTCGTACCCGGCGCTGGGACGGCGGCTGGGAGATCGCGGTCGTCACCTCCGACCGCCGCGCCGCGCCCGAGCGGGCCGCGCTGCGCCAGGCCATGGCCGCCCTGCGCCTGGCCGAGCTGCGCGAAGGCACCTGGCTGCGCCCCGCCAACCTGGTGCGGCCGCGCCCGGCCGTCGCCGCCGAGCAGTGCGCGTGGCTCACCGGCGCGCCCGAGGGCGACCCGGTCGGGCTCGCGGCCCGGCTGTGGGACCTGGACGGCTGGGCCGCCCGGGCCCGGCTGCTGTCGGCTGCCCTGGAGCGGGCCGACGGACCGGCCGAGCGGTTCACCGTGGCGGCCGCCGTGCTCCGCCACCTCCTCGCCGACCCGGTCCTGCCCACCGGGCTGCTGCCCCCCGACTGGCCGGGCACCGATCTGCGCCGCCACTACGACGCCTTCGAACGCGAACTCCGGGCCCTGCTGCCCCAGTACGCGGGGGACTGACCCCGGGAACCGGGGTGTTTCAGGCCGACTCCCGCAGGACCAGTTCGGTCGGCAGGACCAGCGACGGCTCGATCTGCTCGCCGGAGGCGAGGCGCAGCAGTTGATGGGCGAGCCGCCTGCCGATGTGGGCGATGGGCTGGCGGACCGTGGTCAGCGGCGGATCGGTGTAGCGGGCGGTCTCGATATCGTCGAAGCCGACCACGGCGACGTCGTCCGGCACTCGGCGGCCCGCCTGTCGCAGCGCCCGCAGCACCCCCACCGCCATCAGATCGGAGGCCGCGAACACCGCGTCGAGCCCCGGCTCTTCGCGCAGCAACTCGCGCGTCGCTGCCACGCCCGACTCCTGGGTGAAGTCACCGACGGCGACGGTCGCGGACAGCCGCGCCTCGTCCAGCGCCGCCCGGTAGCCGGCCAGCCGGTCGATCCCGGCGACCATGTCCTGTGGGCCCGCGACGGTGGCGATCCTGGTGCGCCCGGAGCGCACCAGATGGCGCACGGCGGCGGTCGCGCCCCCGACGTTGTCCACGCCGACGTACGGCAGGGACACCGGGCCGAGCAGCCGTTCGTTGGAGACCACCGGGATGCCCATGCGGGCGAGGGAGGCGGGCAGCGGGTCGGCGCCGTGCACGGAGGCGACCATGACCCCGTCGACATGGCGTGCCAGGGCGAAGCGCTCGATGCGGTCCCGGCTGGCGGGGGAGCGGGCCATCATCAGCACCAGCTGTTTGTCGGCCTCCTCCAGCCGCTGGCTGACCCCGCGCACCACGCCGGGGAAGAACTGGTCGTCGGAGAACACCCGGCCCGGCTCCTCGGGCAGGACGAGCGCGAAGGAGTCGGTGCGCTGGGTGACCAGGCTGCGGGCCGCCTGGTTGGGGACGTAGCCCAGCTCCCGGATGGCCCGCTGCACCGCCTCGCGGGCGTCCTCGCCGACCCTGGTGGAGCCGTTGACGACGCGGGACACCGTGGCGCGCGAGACGCCCGCGTGCAGCGCCACACTCTCCAATGTCGGCCGGGTCCGGTGCATGTGCGCGATACCTCTGTTCTCCGTCGCTCTTCGCCGAGCCGCTGGTACGTGACGGTCGGTCGTCACAGCATGGATCACCCGGTGTAGCGGACGGCACCCTTCGGCCGAACTGTCATCACGGTCATCGGCTGACGGCTCCCGGCGGCGCCCGCTCAGGGCGCGAGGACGCGGGCGCGGCAGACGGAGGGCGAGCCCCAAGCGGCGCGCAGCGCACGGGCCTTGCGGATCCACAAGGACAGGTCGTACTCGTCCGTGTAGCCGATCGCGCCGTGCAGCTGCAGCGCGGTCCTGGCCGCCGCGTACGCCGCCTCGCCCGCGGCGACCTTGGCGGCGGCGACCTCCGCGCCGGCCCGGCCGGTGCCGTCCGCAAGTGCCAGCGCGGCCCCGTACAGCAGCGGCCGGGCGAACTCCAGGGCGACGAGGACGTCCGCGAGCTGGTGCTTGACCGCCTGGAACGAACCGATCGGGCGGCCGAACTGGGTGCGCTGCTTGGCGTATGCCACGGTCCGCTCCAGCAGCGCGAGCCCGGTGCCGAGTGCTTGGGCGGCCGTCACGAACGCGG